>DASVMA010000158.1:0-8811 GCA_036384595.1 Cellulomonas sp.
CCGTGCGGGTGCGCAGATCCTGCGGTCCGTGGTGACGTCCGCAGGGCGCCCTGCCCGCGAGAGCGCGCCACGGTCCGCGCCACGTGCTGCACCGACGGGACGCAGCGCCTCGGCCGCCCCGCACGCAGGCCCGGGACGTGCGCCGTACCCCGGCGACTTCACAGGGGTCGTCCACCCGCGCTACGCACCCCACCTGGATGGTGACGCCGACCCCGGCGAGGTCGTCTGGACCTGGGTCCCGTTCGAGGACGACCCGACCCAGGGCAAGGACCGCCCGGTGCTCATCGTCGGTCAGGACGCACGATGGGCGCTCGGGCTCATGCTGACGAGCAAGGACCACGACCGCGACGCCGCCGACGAGGCCCGGTGGGGACGCCGCTGGTTCGACGTGGGTGCGGGCCCGTGGGACGCAGCGCGGCGCCCGAGCGAGGTGCGGCTCGACCGCGTGCTGCGCATCGATCCGGGTGGCATCCGCCGGGAGGGCGCGATCATGGACGAGGCGACGTTCGACCGCGTCGTCCGCCAGCTCTAGCGACGGCCAGGGGGCTCTCGGGCCGAGAGCGCACCGGACGGTTCTGCCGCTGCCGACGACTGCCGCCGCGAAGTGGGCCTTCGCGGCCCGTGCTGCTATTCTTGACGCTCGCGTGTCCGCCCAGGTCGGCGGGCACAGATCCAGTTCTTCACCGCGGGTGTCCCCACGCCCAAGTCCCGGGGCTGGACAAGCCCTCTACGACCTCATCGATCGCCCCGGCGAACACACAAGGAAGTCCATACGTGGCCAACATCAAGTCTCAGATCAAGCGGATCGGCACCAACGAGAAGGCGCGCCTGCGCAACAAGGCCGTCAAGTCGGAGCTCAAGACGCACGTGCGCCGCGTGCGCGAAGCTGTCGCCGGTGGCGACAAGGACGCCGCAACGGTCGCCCTCGTCTCGGCGTCGCGCAAGCTCGACAAGGCGGCGTCCAAGGGCGTCATCCACGCCAACCAGGCAGCGAACAAGAAGTCGGCTCTCGCGAAGGCCGTCGGCAGCCTCTGAGTCCGCCGCCGGTCGCTGACCGGCGCAGTCCCGGACGCACGAAGGCGTCACCCCCCCTGCGGGGTGACGCCTTTGTGGTTTCCCGACCTTCTCGTGGTGCGACCCGCCCCGACCGGCAGGTGCCCCGGGCGATCAGCTCGCCGAGGACGTGCTCCACGCCTCCTGCAGAGCAGCCGGCACAGAGGGTCGGAATCCTGCTTCCCGCAGAGCCCGGTCGAACGCCTCGGCCGCGCCGGCGATGTCGCGGTTGCCGAGGAGCCTGTCCCCGAGCTCACGCCACGCTGCCGCCGACTGCCGGCTCGCCGACATCATCCCGAGCATGTCGGCAGCCCACTTGTAGGCCTCGGCCGACGCGGCGACGTCACCCTTCGTGTGCAGCGCGTCACCCAGTGCGAGCTGAGCGACGGCCTTCTCGAGGCGCGGCTGGTCACCCAGACGGACGATGGCCGCCCGCGCGCTGCGCTCAGCGTCGTCGGCGTCACCCAGGATGAGGTGCGCCCGCGACCGCTCGACGTCGACCCGTGCGAGCTCGACCTCCGAGCCCGACGCCACGAGGTCGGGACCGGCCAGATCGAGCTGGCGGAGCGCCTCGATCGGCTCAGCCGGTTCGCTGCGCAGCAAGAGCCACGCGTAGTTGAGGCGCAGCCGCGGGATGTCCCGGCTGACCTCGCCGCCGTCGAGCAGCGCGAGCGCCCGTTCGGTGTAGCGCTGCGCGAGGTCGTAGTCACGGCGCTGCTCGGCCACGAGTGCCGCGTTCCAGTAGACGCTGCCCCGGCCGCGCGGCGTGCCCTGCTCGTCGGCCTGGCGCACCAGCTCTGAGGCGCGGTGCGTGGCGTACAGGAGGTCGCCGCGCTCGACGTAGGCCCACAGCAGTGTCGACGCAAGCCGCAGGTGCTCGTCGGTGCCCGACAGGCCCGCCTTCTCGAGGTCGGCGACCACCCGCTCGCCCACCTCGATGCTCCGGTGCAGGTCGCCTGCCTCGAGGTAGGAGGCGACCAGACCTGTCGCGACACCTGCCGCGTCGAGGTGGTGCCCGCGCGCCTGGGCGTCGACCAGCAACGGCTCGAGGATGGCGACCGCCGACTCGAGGTCACCCAGACCCTCGTGGGCTCGGGCGAGCGTCAGCAGCGCCTCGACCTTGAGCGCGTGCGTGACGCGGTCGAGGTCAAGGCGCGAGATCCGCTCGCGAGCTGACGCGGCCGCGCCGGACCTGACGTCGAGCTTGGCGAAGTCGACCTCGAGCCGGGTGCGCGCCTCGTTCGGGCCGTCGGCGCCGAACTTGAGGAACTCGACTGTGGAACCCATCCGAGCGGCCAGGACAGCGAGCGCCGCATCGGTCGGCTCGCGTCGACCGGCCTCGATCAACGAGATGTAGCTCGGTGAAAAGGCTCCTCCGGCCAGCGCCGTCTGGGAGAGGCCCGCATCGATCCGCCCCTGGCGGACTCGGTCAGCAATGGTCGTCATGTTGGGTCACTGTACCTGTGACTGTTGAGAATGTCTGCACCTTGGTCGAGATTCACGTCGGGTCAACCATCTCACGCGCGGGCGGGGTGCGGTGGCGGGAACGAACCCACGCCCGCCACCGCACCCGGACAGCGGTGCCGCGATCGCCGCGGTCACCACGGGGTCACTTCAGGATGTCGCGGCAGCACCCGGTAGCGCCGCCGAGCGGCGTGTAGTCGGTGGCCTGGGAGGTTGTGGCAGCGCTGATCGAGATGAGCACGGCGACGACGACGGCGGTTGCGGACTTCAGGGTGATACGCACGATGGTTCTCCTGTCACAGTGGACTGACTCGATGTCAGCCATATTATGACGTCCCTTCGGTGGCGCTGTCTCGCACGAGGCGGGTGAGTTCGTCAGGTCTCCAGGGCCCTCGTACCCACGACGCGATCACCTTCACCCGGTGTTCACACAGATGGGTGAGTGTCATGGTCAGGAGTGTGTGGTGTCATTGTTGACATGACTGACGAGGCGTGGTGGGAGCCCGAGACGCAGCTGGGCGCTGCGGTCGACGCGGCCATCCCCGAGAGCGCGCGCCGCGAGTGGGATCAGCAGGTCGCTCACGAGCCCGTGCTGATCGGCCGTCAGGGCATCTTCACGCACCGGATGCGGCCGTTCGCCTACCAGCTGTCGTTCCGCACGCCGGACCTCGAACCGCTCGGCTCGGGCACGTGGCCCGAGTTCCAGCACGAGCGGGCCACAGCCCACGTGCTGCGTTCGACCTTCGGTCGGACGAACCTCGAGGAGGTCTCGCAGGGTCGCTGGCTCTTCGTCCGGTTCCCCAGCGCGTACCTCCTGGGCGACCTTCCCATCCCTGAGCGTCCTGACCGGCTCGTCATCGAGATCGCCGAGCACGTCGAGATCGACCACCGGGTCCTCGCCTCCGTCCGAGGCCTGCGCGACCGCGGGTTCCGGATCGCCGTGCCAGGGTTCGTCAACCGGCCCGCCCAGCGCCTCCTTCTCCCCCACGCCGACTTCGTCAAGATCGACGTCCGTGACCTGGACGTCGAGGGGCGGCCTGTCGTCGAGCTCGCCCGCTCGTACGGTGCGCTGCTCATCGCGGAGTTCATCGAGAACAGCTGGCTTCTCGAGCACAGCCGCGACCTGGGCTTCGACCTTCTCCAAGGCAACCTGCTCGAACCGGCGAACGTCCTCGACAGGTCCGCCGCCGAGATCACCCGACGTGTCGCGTGAGCAGCCTGCCGGTCGAGCGGCACGCAGCGCCCCGTGACCCCTGGACGATCCGCCCCACGCCGGTCCGCCCGACGGGCGCGGCTGCTTCGGTCGTGTGGATCAACGCCGACACCGCCCGCCATGCACCGCACACGGCGGCGCCGCGGCGTGCACGGCTCGGTCGCCAGCCGATCGTCACGTCGCACGGTCGAACCATCGGCTACGAGTTCCTCTACCGTGCACCGTCGCGCCGGCCGGTGCGGGTCGACCGCTGGACGCCCGCGCGTCAGGACGGTGCGACCTCGGCGGTTCTCGACTGCGTGTTCGGCGGACCAGGCGTCGGGAGCGTCGCCGCCGACCACCTGGCGTTCGTCAACGTGACACGCTCGTACCTGGTCGGCGAGCTGCCCCTGCCGCTCGACCCGGCACAGCTCGTCCTGGAGATCGTCGAGTCCGTCCCCGCCGACCCTGCGGTCCTCGCGGGCGTCAGGGCCCTGCGGTCTCGCGGGTACCGGATCGCGATCGACGACTTCGTCGGGCTCGACGACCAGGTGGCCCTGCTGCCCTACGCGGACTACGTGAAGCTCGACATGCGCGACCTCGCACTGCAGGGAACCGCACTGATCAAGCTCGCTGGACGGTTCGGGGCCGTCCTCGTGGCTGAGCGCGTCGAGGACCTCGCCGCGCTCGAGCAGTGCGCCGCTGCCGGCTTCAGGCTGTTCCAGGGGAACGTGGTCCAGCCGACGATCGTGCTCGAGCGTGCCGCGGTCGTCCCCTCACCGCGTGCTGGCTGACGCGACGCGCAGCACGGCGCGCTCCACTGCGAACTCGGGGTCGCGACTCGCTCCCTTGACCTCGGCATCGGCCTGCGCCACGGCGGTGATCGCCGCCGCGAGCGACTCGGGCGTCCAGCGCGCGAGGTCCCTCAGGGCCCGGTCGACCTGCCAGGGCGCGAGCCCCAGGTCGCGGACCGCCGCCGAGCCACGCCCACGGGTTGCTGCGACCTTGGCGAGGATGCGGAGCTTGGCGGCGAGCGCGGCCACGACCGGGACAGGGTCGACGCCGGTCGCCAGGGCGTGCCTCAGCAGGGCGACCGCCTGCCCGGCATCCCCCTCGACCGCGGCGTCTGCCACGCGGAAGCCCGTGGCCTCGATGCGCCCGCCGTAGTACCGCTCGACCACGTCGACGCCGATCGCCCCGGTCGTGTCGGCCGCCAGCTGGGCGCACGCGGATGCGAGCTCCCGCAGGTCGCTGCCCACCGCGTCGACCAGCGCGCGCACCGCGGCAGCGTTCGCGCGACGTCCGGCACGACGCAGCTCTGCCGTCACGAACGCCGTCTTGTCGCCGTCCTTCTTCACCGGCTCGCACGAGACGACGACGCTCCCACCGGCACGCAGGGTGTCGAGCAGCTTCTTGCCGCGCTGCCCTCCCGCGTGGCGCAGGACGAGCGTCACGTCGTCCTGCGGAGCCCCGAGGTAGGCGAGCGCATCCACGATCAGCTCGTCCGTCGCACGTTCCACCCCCGCCACGACGACGACCCGGTCCTCCGCAAAGAGCGAGGGGCTCGTCACGACCCCGAGCGTGCCGGCCGCGTACTCGCTCGCGTCGATCCGGGTGACCTCGACGCCGGCATCACGCTCACGAGCCAGCCCGATGAGACGGTCGACGGCCCGGTCGGCGAGGAGCTCCTCTGCGCCGGACACGAGCACGACGGGCCCGAGCTGCGCCTCGTCCCAGGCGAGACCGGAAGCGGCCGCGCCGGTCGAGGGTCGGCCGGTCGTCCGGGGGGTTCGCGTCGCTGGTGGCACGCACCAAGGGTGCCATGACCGACTGACGGGCAGGTTCGCTCCATCGGCGCCCGACGCCCGTGCGCGACACCGACGCGATGCGGTCGAGCGCCGACACCGGGTCGGGGGCGGAGGTCGGGTCGGGGGCGGAGGTCGGGTCGCGTCGAGGAATCGGCGCGCGGTCGCCGTCTGCGTCGGACATCCTCGGGCGTCCGCGCAGGACGAGCACGAGAGACGCCGCTGTGGCGACAGCGAGCAGCGCGGCCCCTGTCGGTCCGGCCAGCCACGGCACCCGCGCCCCGGGCAGCGAGACCGCGGTCCGTGCCACGGCGCCGATCCACCAGCACGCCGCGCCCGCGAGCGACGCCAGGACCGAGGCGCCTGCCGGCCACCACGGTGCGACGAGGGCCGCAAGCAGACCGATGACCGTCGCGGGGGCGACTGCCAGGTCGGCCAGGAGGTTGGCCGGCACCGCGTACGTCGAGACGGTGGGGCTCAGCAGGATGACCACGGGTGCGCAGACGCACTGGGCGGCGACCGGGACCGCGAGCGCGTAGGCGAGCGGTGTGCCGACCGCACCCGACCAGCGAGACGCCAACGGCTTGGCGAGGAGCACGAGGCCCGCGGTCGCCAGCACCGACAGGACGAACCCGATCTCGCGCGCCAACCACGGGTCGACGACGAGCAGCACCACGACCCCGGCGCTCAACGCGGGCATCGCCCGCGCCGGCCGTCCGACCACGAGCCCGGCGACGCCGAGCGCACCCATCGCCGCGGCGCGCAGGACGCTGGCACCAGGGTGGACCAGCACGACGAAGCCGGCCAGCACCGCGACGAGCACGACGACCCGCACCCGTCGGTGCATCCGCACGGCGCCCGCGCACGCCAGCACCGCCGCCCCGACGAGCGCGAAGTGCGCCCCCGACACCGCTGTCAGGTGCGTGAGGCCCGCTCCCCTCATCGTGTCGGCGAGATCTGTCGGCACGGTCGAGGTGTCCCCCACGGCAACCCCTGGCAGGAGTGCGCCCGCGTCTCCCGGGAGCGTCGATGCGACGTCGGCGAGCGCCGAACGCACGCGCGCGGCCCAGCCGAGCCACGGGCTGGGGTCGGCCAGCACCCTCGGTGACCCCGGCGCGACGAGGACGGCCACGGCACGCGAACCCGGCTCAGCGGGCGACAGTCGACCCGACGCGGCGACCTCGCTTCCGTAGACCGCGTCGGACCAGTCGCTGCCGCCGAGCACCACGATGGGAGCCGCCGAGGCGCTCTCGACGCCGCTGGCCCCGACGCTGTGGGTCGAGAGCGCCACCCGGAACCTCGCCGGTGCCCCGGGCCACGAGCTCGCGACCGGCACGGCATCGCTGTCGACGGTTCCCGTCACACGGACCACGGCGCGCTCCGCGGCGAGCCCTCCGAGCCCGCCCGCTTGGCGCGCACAGAGCTGCGCGGCACCCGCCCCGAGCACCACAGCAAGCACAGCGAGCAGGAGGACCACCTGACCCGCCGCTCCGACAGCCGCGCCACGGTCTGCGTCGCCGTCGCGACCGACGCTCTCGGCGTCATCGCCAGACGCAGCCCGACGACGCCGCCGGGCGAGCTCGACGGCTGCCACGCACAGGACGGCGGCGACGGCGGCGAGCTCGCCCGCAACCTGCGGTGACGTCACCACGACCGCGACCGCGGCGAGCCAGGCCGTGCACGCCGACGGTACGAGGCGCAGGTCCAGCCCCTCGCTCACGGTCAGACCCGTACGAGCGGCCGCAGCTTGGCGAGCAGCGTCGGGCCTATCCCGTCGACCTCGCCCAGCTGGTCGACGGATGTCAGGCGCCCGTTCGCCGTGCGCCAGTCGACGATCCGGCCCGCGAGGACCGGGCCGATGCCGGGGAGCGCGTCGAGCGCCGCAAGATCGGCGTCGTTGAGGTCGAGGGTCCCCGATGCCGATCCGGCTGCCCCGCCGGCCGTCCGACCCGCAGGTGGTGTGCCGCCTGGCCCCGAGGGCTCATCACCCGGCGCCGGCACGACCACCTGCTCCCCGTCGATGACGATGCGCGCGAGGTTGAGCGCCGCCAGGTCCGCGCGGGCCGTCGCACCGCCTGCGGCTCTGATCGCGTCGTCCACGCGCGAGCCCACCGGCAGCTGGACGACCCCCGGGCTCGCCACCTGGCCGACGACGTGCACGACGACCGTGGCGACGCTGACCGAGGACTCGACGCCCTCCGCGTCAACCGTCGCGCCCGCGGTGGCTGGCCCGTCGGTCGGGGCCGCTCCGGCTGCGTCGTCGGAGCCATCCTCGGGCGACGACGGGGACCCGCCGACAGGCGGCAGCTCGATCGGCGCGAGTGCTGCCGACGCCACCGATGCGGACCGCAGCGCGACGGCACCTCCGATGAGACCGAGCGCCAGCGCGGCAGTGAGGGCCAGCCGGACCGGCACCGCCCACCGGCGACGCGCACCGCGAGGCGACCCCTCCCCCGCGCCCGGATGCGTCAACGGATGCCCGTGGGCGTCGGCGTAGGCCTTGCTCGCGGCCGCGAGCGCGGACGTGCGACGAGCAGCGACGTCCGCAGCATCGCTCGGGGACGCCTCGAGCTCGTGCGCCGACGTGTCGGCCGCCTGCGCGGCCTGGTCGGGGGCGTGCACCTGACGGTCCGTCGTGCGCGCGGGGACCCAGCCGTCCGCGACGTCGGCTGGCGCCACGGACGACACCTCCGGGCAGGCCTGCTCGACCACGCGCGACGCCGCGGCCCGCCAGTCCAGGGTCAGCTCCGTCGACACCGCCGAAGCGGACAAGGACCGGGCGGGCTGGGTCAGCCCCCACAACCGGTCCCGCTCGGACAACCGGTCGCGTTCGGGAACCTGCGGTCGGACGGCCATCCACGGGACGGTAGGTGGTGCACGCGGCGATCAGCGCCCCACCAGGCCATTTGCGCAGACGACGCCCCGTCCGTCGGGGCTGCGGGTGGGCGGGTGACCTCAGGCGTCAGCGACGACGATCGCGAGCAGCCCCGGACCCACGTGCGCGCCGATGACCGCGCTGACCTCGCACACCTCGACGTGCGGGACAAGCTCGCCGAGCCACGCCTCGAGCTGACGCGCGACGCCGTCGGCCACGTCCGGCTGCCCGAGATGGTGCACCGCGACCCGTGAGGGGCCGCGCCGGCGCACGTCCGCGACGACGATCGCCTCGAGCCTGTCTCGGGCGGCGCGGCGCGTGCGGACCTTCTCGGCGACCTCGATGCGGCCACCGCGCAGCGCAAGGATCGGCCGCAGGCCGAGGACCGTGCCGAGTGCTGCGGCGGTCGCGCTCAGGCGGCC
>DASVMA010000159.1:0-11297 GCA_036384595.1 Cellulomonas sp.
ATCTGAGCGGGCTGGGGACTTCCGGCACATCAGTGGCCTCATCTAGGGCACCATGTGCGCCGATAGTCATCGAGGGCGCAAGGCTGTGCCCGCAGGGGTGGGGGGTGAGCTGTGCGGACGTCGTGGGGGTCGGCCACGGACCGAGGTCTGGTTCGTGCCGTGAACGAGGACGCCCTCCTCGCGTACCCCCCGGTGTTCCTCGTCGCCGACGGCATGGGCGGTCATGACGCGGGCGACGTCGCGAGCCGCCTCGCCGTCGAGGAGTTCGCGCAGCTCGCCGGTCGTACCTCCGCGTCCGCCGACGACGTGCACGCGTGCTTCGAGCGCACCGCCGCGCGGGTCCGCGAGTCGTTCGAGGGCAGGGCGGGCGGCACGACGGTCGCGGGCGTCGCGGTCGCGGAGGACGCGGACGGGTCCTACTGGCTCGTGTTCAACGTCGGAGACTCCCGTGTGTACCGCTGGGCGTCCGGCACGCTCACGCAGATCAGCGTCGACCACTCGGTCGTCCAGGAGCTCGTCGACCACGGGGACCTCGCGCCGGAGCTTGCCGGCACGCACCCCGAGCGCCACGTCCTCACGCGCGCGATCGCGACGGGCTCGACGCTCGAGCCGGACTACTGGCTCATCCCGGCCGGCCCGCACGACCGCATCCTGGTGTGCTCCGACGGTCTGACCCGTGAGGTGACCGACGACGTCATCGCCGACGTGCTGCGCCGGTGCAGCGACCCGCAGGACGCCGCGCAGACGCTGGTGCAGCGCGCGATCGAGGCGGGTGGTCGGGACAACGTGAGCACCGTGGTCGTGGACGTCGCGACGACGAGCGCCGGTGCGTCCGACGCGTACACGACCGTGCCGCGCCCGGCGGAGCAGTGCGCACCGGGCGCCACCCCCCG
Source organism: Cellulomonas sp. (assembly GCA_036384595.1). GTDB lineage: Bacteria > Actinomycetota > Actinomycetes > Actinomycetales > Cellulomonadaceae > Cellulomonas_A. The sequence goes on from DASVMA010000159.1 coordinate 894, forward strand.
AACCTGGGACGAGATGCTCGACGGCGCGACCGTGCCGCGGGCGACGACGACGGAGGTCGAGCTGTGATCGTGCCCGAGTACATGCCGGGGGACTGGCACGCGGTGGTCGCCGGCGGTGTCGTCGCCCTCCTCGCGCCGTCGACGACGTCGGACGTGGTCCGGGCCGTGTGGGACGCCGTCCCGACCCAGGGCGGTCTCGCCGACCAGCTCGAGGCGCTCCTCACGGGCGGCATCGCGCGGCTGCAGCCCTTCGCGCTCGTGGACCTGGCGGGCGGGCGCGTGCACGCCGCGCTCCGCGGCGGTGTCGAGATCGAGGTCCGAGGCACCGACGGGACGCGGGTGCTGAGCGCGGGCGAGGTCACGACCTGGTCCGAGCGCGTCGCCGAGGGTGCCGACGAGGTCACGATCCGCGTGGTCGGCACGCCCTGGACGGCCGACCTCGCCCTGCCCGTGGTCAGCGGCGTCGTGCGTGCGTCCGTCGTGCGGGTCCCGCTCGGCGCACGGGTCACGGCTGCCGTCGCGGTGCCGGTCGCGGTCGCAGAGCCGGCCGTGCCGGACGACGGCGTCGAGGACGAGATCGACGAGGTGCCGGTCGAGGTCGCCGACGAGGCTCCGGCCGAGGCGCTCACGGTCCTCGACGTCGAGAGCCTCCCGAGCTACGTCTCGCTGCCCGCCGCACGGGCCCTGATCGACCACGTCCCTGCCGCAGTCGACCCGTCTGAGTCGCTGCGCCGTGAGCTCGACGCCGCGTGGAACCTGACGAGCAGCATCGAGACCGTCGCCGAGGCTGAGCCCGCGCTCGACTCGGTTTCGCTCGGCCAGGTCGAGGACACGGTGATCCCGGACGACCACGACGGCATGACCATCCTCTCGAGCGACCTCCAGACGATCCGTCACCAGCTGCCGTCGTGGGCGGGCGACGAGGTACCGGGACCGTTCCGCGTCGCCGCGCCGCAGCTTGCACCTCCCGCGAAGCTCGTCCTGTCGACCGGCCAGGTCGTCTCCGTCGACCGCTCCGTGCTGCTCGGCCGTGCGCCCCAGGTGTCGCGCGTGACCAACCGCGACCTCCCGCGACTCGTCACGCTGCCGAGCCCGCAGCAGGACATCTCACGGACGCACGCCGAGGTGCGCGCGGACGGGGACGACGTGCTCGTCACCGACCTGCACTCGACCAACGGCACCCTCGTCACGCGACCGGGTGACAGCGCGCGCCAGCTGGCGCCGGGCGAGGCGACGGTCATCGGGCAGGGTGAGGTCGTCGACCTCGGCGACGGCGTGACCTTCACGGTGGAGCGGGGTGCGTGACAGCACGACGTGAGGCATCGGCGCCACCCCGGATCGCCGGGCACCGGTTCGTCCGGGTGCTCGGGCTCGGTGGGTTCGCTGACGTCTTCCTGTACGAGCAGGACATGCCGCGACGCGCCGTCGCCGTCAAGGTGCTGCTCGCCGGCTCGTTGCACGGCGATGCGCGGGCACGGTTCCAGACCGAGGCCAACGTCATGGCGCGGCTCTCGCACCACCCGTCGATCGTCACGATCCACCAGGCCGACATCGCCGACGACGGCCGCCCGTACATCGTCATGGAGTACTGCTCGGGAGCCGGCCTGGCCGAGAGGTACCGTCGCGAGCGCATCTCGGTCGAGGAGGCGCTGCGCATCGGGGTCCGCCTGGGCTCGGCAGTCGAGACCGCTCACCGCGCGGGGGTCCTGCACCGCGACATCAAGCCCGCGAACGTCCTGACGACGGACTTCGGCTGGCCCGCGCTGACCGACTTCGGGATCGCGTCGACCCCCGGCTCGGGCGAGGGTGCTGCGGTCGGGATGTCGATCCCCTGGTCGCCGCCCGAGCTGCTGGCTCCGCACCCGACCGGTGACGCGCGCTCGGACGTGTACTCCCTTGCTGCCACCGTGTACTCGTTGCTCGCGGGACGCACCCCGTTCGAGGTGCCCGGTGCGCGCAACGGTGCCGCTGACCTCGTCGGGCGGATCGAGCGCGAGCCGCTCCCCGCAACGGGGCGGGGGGACGTGCCGCCCTCGCTCCAGACCGCCCTCGCGTGCGCGATGGAGAAGGTGCCGGACCGCCGGTACCCGAACGCGGCGGGCTTTGCACGCGTGCTCCAGCAGGTCGAGGCCGAGCTGGGGCTCCCGGTGACGCCTCTGGACCTGAACGACGACGCCCAGACGGGGGCGTCCCACGGCTGGCGCGCGTTCGGGTCGGCGGGAGCCGGCACCACTGCTGGCGTCGACGACGACGCGACGCGGCTGCGCCCGGTCGTCAGCATCGACCCGAGCGAGCCGGTGGCCCCGCCCGAACAGATCGACCCAACGCGCGACGAGGGTCCGCGGCTCCGTCCGATCGTGACCGTCGACCCCGGGCCGGGAGGGGTGCCCGCCCCCCGTGCGCGCCGTGCGGCGTCGGCGCAGACCGGGGCGGCAGGGGGTGCGCACGCGCGGAGGACCGGTACGCCGTCGATCGGTCCGCGCGGTCGCCGGACGATCGCCGTCGCCGCGTCGGTGCTCGTCCTGGCGCTGACCGTCGTCGCCCTGGTGGCGAACCTGCGCGGCGCGCCGGAGGGACTGCCGCCCGACGCGGCGACCTCCGGGTTCGGTGCGCAGGGTGTGGGCGGCGTCGTCGCCGTCGTGCCCGCTCCGACCGGGCTCACGGGCGTGCGCCTGGCGGACGGGTCGGTCGCCTTCACCTGGGTGAACCCCGATCCTGCCGCCGGCGACCAGTACCTCTGGGGGGTCCGGTCGGCGACCGGCGAGCCGACGCTCGCCCTCCTCGCCGAGCCGACCGTGACCGTGCCGGCGGGTGCCGGTGGGCAGGTGTGCATCGAGGTGTCGATCGTGCGCGCCGACCGCAGCGTGTCGGCGCGGCCTGCGGAGGTCTGCGTCGGGTGAACCTCTCCACGTTCCGCCGTCGCTCGGCGTCCGCCGCTGCCGTCGTGACGGTGCCGGCGGTCCTCGCCGTGCTCGCGCTCGTCAACCCGGGCTTCCCGCTCGCGCGCGTCGACCTCAACGACGGCGGGGTGTGGCTCACGGCCACGAGCTCGCTCCAGCTGGGTCGCCTCAACGCGCAGGTCGAGGAGCTCAACGCCGGCCTCGTCGCTGCAGGGACGACCTTCGACGTGCTCCAGGACGCGGGCGAGGTGCTGCTCGTGGAGCCGGGAACGGTCTCGGTCGTCGACCCGGCGAGCGTGACGCTGACGACGCGGGCGACGGTGCCGACGGGCGCGGTGACGCGCATGGGGGCGGGCACGGTCGCGGTCCTGGGCCCCGACGGGTCGGCCTGGGTCCGCACCGTCGGCGGCCTCGGTGACCTGCGGACGGGGTCCGACGTGCCCGAGCTCGCCCTGGGCGACGGCGGCACGGTCGCGGTCAGCGACACCGGCGTCGCCGTCGGTGTCGCGGGTGGCAGCGGCGACGCGACCCGGGTCGACCTCGTCGACGGGCGGCCCCGCCTGGAGAAGGTCGGGACGCTCGGTGCGGGTGTTGACCAGCTCACGACCGTCGGGGACGAGCCTGTCGGTCTGGTGGGCAGCACGCTGCGGACGTTGCGCGGGAGCGTCGAGCTCGACGGCACGGGGCTGGTCCTGCAGCAGCCCGGCCCGCGCGCCGACCGCGTGCTCGTGTCGAGCACGACGGCACTGCTCGAGGTCCCGCTCGACGGCGGCCCGGTCGTCGTGCACACGATGGCGGGCACGGGGAAGCCGGCGGCACCGGTCGCTCTCGACGGCTGCCTCCATGCGGCGTGGGCCACCGGGACGGGCAGCTACCTGCGGGTGTGCGACGGAGCGGCGCCGCAGGTGCTCGACCTCGAGGGCATGACGGCCGCCGATGCGCTGACGTTCCGGGTGAACCGCCACGTCGTCGTCCTCAACGACACGCTGCGCGGCCGGATGTGGATGCCGCAGCAGGACTCGTCGCTGCGCAAGCCCAACTGGTCGGACTTCATCCCGGACCCGCAGCCCACCGACAAGCCGAACGACGCGAGCGGGTCGACGACCACGCAGGACCTCGTCACGGAGTGCAGCAGCCAGGCTGCCAGCCCGACCGCGACGGATGACACGTTCGGGGTCCGGCGCGGGCGCACGACCATCCTGCCGGTCATCGACAACGACTCGTCGTCCGACTGCGGCATCCTCGCCATCTCCGAGTTCGACCAGGTGCCCGCCCAGTTCGGTCACCTGGAGTCGATCTACGGCGGGCGCGCGCTCCAGCTGACCGTGGCGGACGGCGCCACCGGCACCGTGAGCTTCGTCTACACGATCTCCGACGGTCGAGGCACGAGTGCGCCGTCGACCGCGCGCGTGACGCTGACGGTCCACGACCCGGGGTCGAACGCCGCACCCGTGCAGGTCCGGACCGGTTCGCTCAAGGTCGAGCTCGGCGGCCAGGCCGAGTACAGCGCGCTGGCCGACTTCGTGGATCCCGACGGCGACGACCTCGTGCTCGTGGGGGCGACCGCCGAGACCGGGACCGTCCGGTTCCGGCAGGACGGCACGGTGACGTACCTCGCGAACGACGGTGCCCTGGGTCGGACCACGGTGCATCTCGTGGTCTCGGACGGCACCAAGACCACCGAGGGCGTCATCGACGTCGACGTGCGGGCCGTCGGCTCGCTCGCGCCCCGCATCGACCCGGTGCACGCCGTGACGTACGTCGGCCTGTCGGTGCTCGTGCAGCCGCTGCTGGCGGTACGCAGCTCGTCGGACGAACCGGTCCGGCTCGCGGGCGTCGACGAGGTCGCGGGTACGACGATCACCCCTGACCTGACGACGGGCACGTTCACGTTCAGCGCGAGCCGCCCGGGCACCTACTACGTGCCGTTCACCGTCGCGGCACCACCCCAGCAGGCGAGCGGGCTCGCGCGGATCGACGTCCGCGAGTGGCCGGCGGAGGTCCAGGCGCCCGTGGCGGTGCGCGACCGCGCCTACCTGCCGGCCGGGGGTGAGGTCACGATCGACCCGCTCGCCAACGACGTCGACCTGGCGGGCGGCGTGCTCGTCCTGCAGTCCGTCGAGGCGCCCGCCGATCCAGGCCTGCGGCTCGCGGTGCTCGGTCACCAGCTCGTCCAGATCACGTCCATCCGCACGCTGACGGGCCCGATCACCGTCCGGTACGTGGTCTCGAACGGCGCGGCGGAGGCGGTCGGGGAGATCGCCGTCTACCCGGTGCCGCCGTCGGCCACGCAGCAGCCGCCGGTCGTGGCGAACGTCGAGGTCAGCGTGCGGACCGGCGGGGTCGTCACGATCCCTGTGCTGGACACCGCGTACGACCCCGAAGGTGACCGCCTCACGCTCGACCCGAAGCTCGCCGAGCCGCTCGGCGCGGGCGAGGGCCTCCTGTTCGTGTCCGGCGACGTCCTGCGGTACCAGGCGCCGGCGACGACCCTGACGGCGCATGCGACGTTCACCGTCAAGGACTCGGCCGGCAACGGCACCGCAGCGACCGTGACCGTGCGCGTGCACGCCTCGGACGCCGCGACCAAGGCACCGCCGCGCCCGCACGACCTCACGGCGCGCGCGTTCGAGGGCGACACGATCCGGATCCCGGTGCCCGTCGTCGGCATCGACGACGACGGCGACGGCATCACCCTGCTCGGTGCCGCCGCGGCACCGAAGAAGGGTCGGATCGTCGACGTGGGTGCCGACTACCTCGAGTACCAGGCGCTGCCCGGGGAGACGGGCACCGACACGTTCACGTACGCGGTCGAGGACTGGGTCGGCCAGCGGGCGGTCGCGACCGTCCGGGTCGGCATCAGCCCGCAGCCGACGGCCGTCGCGCAGGTTGTCGCGCGCAACGACGACGTCACGGTCCGGCCCGGCCAGCTGGTCGAGGTCCGCGTGCTCGCGAACGACGTCGACTCGAGCGGCGGCGCGCTCACGCTGTCGGACGCGCTCGAGATGGCGGCCGGCACGGACGCCCACGTCGACGGCCGACGGATCATCGTGCAGGCCCCGGCGGCTCCGGGTGTCCTGCAGATCGCCTACACGGTGACGAACGAACGCGGGGGACGGGACACCGGGATCCTCACGGTGACCGTGGCGGACGACGCGAAGGTCCTGGCGCCGGTCGCGAAGGACGTCGTCGTGCCGCCGATCGACACGCTGGGACGGCAGAGCGTCGAGGTCGACGTGCTCGCCGTCGCGCAGAACCCGAGCGGGCCGCTCAGCGACCTTGCCGTGTCGGTGCCGTCGTTCGCGGCGGGCGTGGCGACGGTGACCTCGACGGGTCGGGTCGCCGTGACGCTCGTCGACCACGCCCAGACCGTGCCGTACCTCCTCACCAACACCGATCCACGCGCGAACGGCGTCAGCACGTACGCGTTCATCAACGTGCCTGCGCTCGGGTTCTTCCCGCCGACCAACCGCCCGAAGGCGCCCGAGCTGCGGGTCGCGTCAGGTCAGCCGCTGGTGATCCGGCTCGACGAGCAGGTCCAGGTCGCGCCCGGTCGCACCGCAACCGTCGCCGACCCCCACGCCGTGACCGCGACGAAGGCGGACGGCTCGGCGCTCGTGCGGGACGAGTCGACCCTCACCTTCACGTCCGCGCCCGGGTATGCCGGCCCGGCGTCGATCACGGTGCCCGTCACGGACCGTACCGGGAGCGGTGACACGACGGGGCGGACGTCGCTGCTCACCCTGCCGATCACCGTCTACGCGGTCGACGACCACCCGCCGACGTTCGGCCCGGCGATCGTCGACCTCGCGCCGGGGGAGGCCGCTGTCAGCGTCGACCTGCATGCCTTCACCACCGGGCCGCAGGGTGCCAGCGCCAGCACCGAGTACTACAGCTACCGGCTCACGTCGGCCGTCCCGGCGGGCTTCACGGCGACGCTCACGGGCAGCGTGCTCGTCGTCAGCGCCGCACGGACGACCGCCAAGGGCACCGTCGGCGCCCTCCAGCTCACGCTGGGCTACGGCCTCGCGGGCTCGATGGATGCCGAGGTCGACCTGCACGTCATCGCGAGCACCCGCCCCACGGCGCGTGTCCTCGATCGCACGGTGCCCGACGGCGTGCAGGGTCGCGACGTCGTCGTCGATGTGCTCGCCGGTGCGTTCAACCCGTTCCCCGACTCGCCGCTGACCGTCGTGAGCGCAACCGTCGAGACGCCGGGCGCGGGGGTCGCGACGTCGACGTCGAGCAGCGTGACGGTGCGCCCGGATGCCGCGTTCGTCGGGCAGATGGTGACGCGCTTCCGGGTGGCCGACTCGACCGGCGACCCCGCCCGCGAGGTCGAGGGGCGGGTCACGGTCGTGGTGCGCGGGCGGCCCGACACGCCCAAGGCCCCGAGGGTCGTCGAGACGCGCGACGGCACCGTGGTGCTCGCGTGGGACGCGCCCGACAACCGCGGCGAGCCCATCACCGGCTACCGGGTGACGGCCATGTCGGCCGCGGGCCAGGTCGTGCGGGCCTGCGTGAGCACGACCTGCACGATCGACAACCTGACGAACGACACGGAGTACACGTTCACGGTCGCGGCCCAGAACGCCGTCGACTGGTCCGACCCCAGCCCGGCATCCGCGCCCGCCCGACCCGATGCCGTGCCCGACGCGCCCGTCGCACCGTCGTTGACGTTCGGTGACCAGGCGATCACGGCGGCGTGGGCGACCCCGGCCAGCGCGGGCTCGGCCGTGCAGCGCTACGACGTCGAGATCACGCCGGCGCCACGCACCGGTCCGGCGACCGTCTCGACGACCAGCACCACCGCGACGCTCGGCGCCCTCGACAACGGCACCGCGTACACGGTGCGGGTGCGCGCGTACAACCGGTTGACGACGGCGGGTCCCTGGAGCGCGTCCTCCGTGGCGATGCGGCCCGCGGGCGTCCCCGGTGCTCCGGTGGTCACCGCGCAGCGCGTGGAGGACCCGCTCGGCGGCCAGCTGACGGTCTCGTGGACGGTGCCGTCTGGCAACGGCGACGACGGTCTTACGTACGGGCTCGTGATCTCGGGCGGACCGGGCTCGGGCACGGCTGTGCTCACCGACCCTGCGGCGACGTCGTACGCGTTCCGCGGTGCGGTGAACGGGGTCGTCTACACGTTCGCGGTCCGGGCGACGAACAAGGCGGGGACGGGCGCCGCGGGGACTGCTGTCAGCTCGACGTTCGGCGTCCCGGGCGCGGTCGGCACTCCGTCGGCGACCTCGGTCCCCGGTCAGGGCTCCGTCCAGGTCGCCTGGACGGCGCCCGGCAGTGACGGCGGGTCGCCCGTGACCCACTACCTCGTGCAGACCGTGGGGGGCGCGCAGGTCGACGTCCCCAACGACCCGACGACGACGACGATCACCGGGCTGACGGGCGGGACGACGTACGCGTTCGCCGTGCAGGCGTGCAACGTCGGGGGCTGCAGCGGCGTGTGGAGCCCGTCCGCAGCGGCCAGGGCGACGACAGCGCCGGGGGCCGCGACCGGCGTCGCGCTCGCCGACCCGGTGCTCGACGGGCAGAACCGCCCGACGTCCATCACCGCGTCATGGGCCGCGCCGACCGACTGGGGTGGCGGGCCGGACACCCGGTACCTGTACCGGTTCTACGTCGAGGGTCAGGGTTACCTCACGGACTGGAAGTCGACGTCGGCCACGGCTGCGACGAGCGACCTGACCGGCAGCTGGTTCGCAGCCCTCGGGTCGGGCGCGACCGAGGTGCGCATCGAGGTGGTCACGTCGAACGGCGACGCGCAGGGCGCCGTCGCGCAGGCGAGCCGGAGCTTCTCGCGTGCCCGCGAGCCGGGACCGGTGGCCAACCTCACGCTGACCTCACCTGCGGGGTCGAACCGCGTGACCGCCACGTGGGACGAGCTGTCCCCGAGCGAGAACGGTGGCCTGGCCGTGAGCTACGAGGTCCAGTTCCACGACCCGAACGGCTCGACCGGGTGGACCACGTGCCCGTCGCCCGGCGGCTCGGTCGCGACGTGCGCCGGCACGTCGGCCTGGATCGCGCTCGCCCCGGTCCCCGTGGGGGGCACCCAGGTGACCGTCGACGTCCGGGCGTCCGACGCCGTCGGCACGGGTCCCATCACGACCACCACGATCCTGGTGCCGGCGCCATGACCCTCGATCTGCCCGGCGCGGCCCGACCAGCCGCCACCCGGCCCGACCTCGTCCCGACCGCGCACCGAGCCCGACCGGCATCCCCAGGAGAGAGCACCCCGATGACCCCTGACCAGACGACGTGGTTCGCCGAGACCTTCGACACGCTCGTGGCCAACGTGTGCCGCGCGGTCCTGGGCACGGAGCACACGGTCCGGCTGGCCGTGACGGCCATGCTCGCCGAGGGGCACCTCCTGCTGGAGGACGCTCCCGGCACGGGCAAGACCTCGCTCGCGAAGGCGATCGCGGCGACCGTGCAGGGCTCCCACCAGCGCATCCAGTTCACGCCGGACCTGCTGCCGAGCGACGTGACGGGCGTGACGATCTACGACCAGGGCACCGGCAAGTTCGACTTCCACCCCGGGCCGGTGTTCACCTCGGTGCTGCTCGCCGACGAGATCAACCGGGCCTCGCCCAAGACGCAGTCGGCCCTGCTCGAGGTCATGGAGGAGGGGCAGATCACCGTCGACGGCGTGACGCACCCGGTGGGCCGGCCGTTCATGGTCATCGCGACGCAGAACCCCATCGAGCAGGCGGGCACGTACCGGCTGCCCGAGGCCCAGCTCGACCGGTTCCTCATGAAGACCTCGCTGGGCTACCCGGACCGTGCCTCGACCGTCGAGATCCTGGCGGGCGCGAAGGACCGCACGACGGGCCTGCTGCCGAAGATCACGACCAAGGCCGTCGGCGAGATGGCGGACCTGGCCACGTCCGTGCACATCGACCCGTCGGTGCTCGACTACGTCGCGCGGCTCACCGAGGCGACGCGTGAGGACTCCCAGACGGCGCTCGGTGCGAGCATGCGCGGCGGCCTCGCTCTGGTGCGGTGCGCGAAGGTCTGGGCGGCCTCGCAGGGCAGGGCCTTCGTGCTGCCCGACGACGTCAAGGGCCTCGCCGTCCCCGTGCTCGCGCACCGGCTGGTGCTCGACACCGAGGCCGAGTTCGCCGGTGTCACGGCCGTGCACGTCGTCGAGCGGATCGCCGCCGCCGTCCGTCCGCCGGCGCAGCGGGTGGCCTGACGGTGGTTCCCCGCCTCTCCCCGATCGGCTGGGGTGCGCTCGGCGCTGCCGCGGGTGGCGTGGCGCTCGGTCGCGCCCTCGGCTGGGTCGAGCTCGCGGTCGCGGGGGCGGCGCTCGCGGCGGTGCTCGTGCTGGCGCTGCTCATGACCGTCGGTCGCGAGCGGTACGAGGTGGAGCTCGACCTCGCTGACCGTCGGGTGCGCGTGGGGGAGCGCGCGGTGGGGCGCCTGACGGTACGGAACGCGTCGCGTCGACGGTCGCTGCCGGCGCGCATCGAGCTGCCCGTGGGCGCGGGCG
>DASVMA010000160.1:0-1720 GCA_036384595.1 Cellulomonas sp.
AGCTGGAGCAGGACGGTGTTGTCGCCCTCGAACGTCACGAACACGTCGAGGTCGGCGCGCAGCCCGACGAGCCGGTTCTCGGCGATGAACCCGGCGCCGCCGCACGCCTCGCGCGCGGTCTGCAGCGCGTCGAGCGCGAGCCACGTCGACTTCGGCTTGAGTGCCGCGGCGATGGTCTCGAGGTCCGCGCGGGAGCCCTCGGTGTCGTTGCGGCCCGAGAAGACGTCGTCGAACTGGGCAAGCATCCCCTCGTGCGCGAACGCCGCCGCGTACGTCTCGGCGAGCAGCGGAAGCAGGCGCCGGCGGTGCTCGGCGTGGTCCATGAGGACGACCTCGTCGGCGTCCGAGGCCCCGGTGAACTGGCGGCGCTGGTTGCCGTACGTGACCGCGATGGCGAGGGCGACCTTGCTGACGTTGACCGCCGCGCCGTCGAGCGACACGCGGCCCTGCACGAGCGTGCCGAGCATCGTGAAGAAGCGCCGGCCGGGGCTCGCGATCGGCGAGGAGTACGTGCCGTCGGGCGCGACGTCGCCGTACCGGTTCAGCAGGTTGGCGCGCGGCACCCGGACGTGGTCGAAGTGCAGGCGGCCGTTGTCGATGCCGTTGAGACCGCCCTTGAGACCGTCGTCCTCGCCGCCGACGCCGGGCAGGAACTCGCCCGTCGCCGCGTCGCGGATCGGCACGTAGACCGCGTGGACGCCGCGGTTGACCGAGCGCCCGCCGGGGCCGTCGGGGGTGATGAGCTGCGCGAACACGACGGCCGCGGTGCCATGCAGGGCCGCGTTGCCGAGGTACTCCTTCCACGCCGCCCGGAACGGCGTGTGGATGACGATCTCCTGCGTCGCGGCGTCATAGGTCGCGGTCGTCGAGACGGAGGCGACGTCCGAGCCGTGGCCCGTCTCGGTCATCGCGAAGGCACCCGGGACGGCGACCGACATCGCGTCGGGCAGCAGCCGCTCGTGGTGGTCCGCCGTGCCGAGGTGCAGGATCGCCGACGCGAACAGCCCCCACTGGACACCGGCCTTGATCTGCAAGGACGGGTCCGCGACGATCAGCTCCTCGAAGCGCGAGATGCTGCCGCCGTGGTCGTCCCGGCCGCCCAGAGCCGACGGGAACGCACGCAGCACGTCGCCCTCGGACGCCAGGAGCCGCAGCTGCTCGAGGACGCGAGCCCGGTGCTCGGCGACCGGCTGGCCCTCGATGCGCTGGAAGCGAGGGTCGCCCGCGAGGGCACGCGCACCACGGCGCATCTCGGCGTACGGGCCGAGGAGGGTCCGTGCGAGGGCCTCGACGTCGACCCGCGGCTCGGGGGTGCGGGCGGCCGGGCTGCTCTGCGTCGGACGTTCGGTCGTGGTGGTCATCGGGTCTCCTCGGTCGGGTGGTCGGAGCGTCATCGCGGCGATCGTCGGCGGGGCGGGTGGGACGAAACGGATTCGGTGCGGGTGGGACGGAGCGGTTCGGTACGGGTGGGACGACGTGGTTCTGTGCGGGTCAGGTCAGTGCCGGTCGGGGGGTGCGAGGTCCGGCAGCCCGGCGTCGGCGGTGAAGGCCGAGGCGGACAGCGGTCCACCGAGGGGCTCGTCGATCGGGGCGCGGCCGCGGTCACGGGCGAGCAGGCCGACGGGTCCGGCCCAGAGCCAGGCGGCGACCTGCGCGGTGAGGGCCTCACGCGTCGGGGCACCCGGTGCGTCGCGGTGGGCCAGCCACCACTCGCCGGCCC
>DASVMA010000161.1:0-3555 GCA_036384595.1 Cellulomonas sp.
CAGGACCCCCCAGGCCCGGCGCAGCTCGGGGTCGCTCGTCGGCGCGGACGTCGGGCGGGCCAGGTCCGCGGCATCGATCTGCAGGCCGAGCACCGTGGCTCGCACCGCCCACGACTCGTCGCCGCGCCGCACGAACCGGCGCCGGGCCGATGCAACCATCGCGCGCGCGTGGTCGACGTCCCCACGCAGCATCGCGCACTCCGCGCGCACGAGCTCGCTCTCGGCGAGGTCGTGACCCAGCCGGTCGGCGGCGAAGATCTCGGCCGCCTCGGCGAGCGTCGCGTCCGCGACCCCGACGAGCCCCGCCTCGAGCAGGACCCGCGCCCGATCGAGCAGCGCGATCGCGCGCGTCGGGCCCGGCAGGCTGCGCGCGGCCTCCTCCATGCGGGCGAGCGCCAGCGGCAGACGGCCGGCGAGGAACTCGAGGTAGCCGAGGTTGTGCTGCGCCTTGAAGACGAGTCGCTCGAAGCCCGCGGCCTGAGCACGCTCGGCGCACTCGGTCAGGTCCGCACGTGCCTGCGCGAGCTCGCCGCGATCCATGTGCAGCACCCCGCGGTTCAGCAGCGCCCGGCAGGCGTCGATCGCGTCCGCATCCTGCACGTGCTCGAGCGCCTCGTCGAGCGCGTGCAGCGACTCCTCGGGCCGACCGGAGCGCAGGTAGAGCAACCCGCGCAAGCCCGCGAGCGCCGGCTCGAGCCCCGGCCAGCCCGACGCGCCGTCCGCGTGCGCCGCCGCTGTCAGGTCCGCCAGCCGGGCCAGCTGCGTCTCGACGTCACCGCGCCGCTCGTAGTCGCTCTTCACGAGCTCGATCGCCGCACGGAGCCGCACCCGCGCCACCTCGCCCGACGGTGGCAGCCCGTCGAGGAGGCGCAGCGCCGGACGCAGGCGGCGACGGGCGAGCGCGGGCTGGCCCTCGGCGTTCTCGACCACGGCCCGGTCCACCGTGGCCGCCAGCCGCTCGAGGGTGGCGACAGCGGCTCGCTCCGGTGCGCGTCCGCCTCGAGCGGCCATCGACGCTAGAGCTCGATCTGCGGAGTGACGACGGGGAGCTCGGGGTCCTCCGGTCGGCGCAGCACGAGCCTGGCCGGCCCGCGCCCCAGGTCCGAGAACGAGAACCGGCCGTCGGCGTCCGACTGCGTGCGGGTGACGAGCCCGCCCTGGTGCAGCTCGACACCGAGCGAGGCCGGCGGCGTCGCCCAGCCGTCGACGCGGACGCGGTCGGCCTCGGCGTGCACCGTGATCATCACCGTGAGCACGTCCGTCGTGAACGTGATCGTGGCGGCCTCGATGCTCGGCTCCTCCGAACGCAGGGCCAGGTCCGGGGCGCCGATGAGTCGCAGCTCGGCCACCTCGGTCTGGAGCGCGTCGATCGTCAGCGCCAGGCCGATGCTGTCGATCAGTCCGGCGGGCACCGGGTCCACGCGTTCGATGATCGCCGTCAGCCTCGTCAGGATCTCGACGTCGACGTCATCGAGCGAGCCCGACGCGTAACGCGCGAGCGTCAGCTCGTCGGGGCTCATCGCACACCCCACTCGGGGTCGGCGGTGAGCGCGACCCGCAGCTTGGCCAGGCACCGGCCACGCGTCGGGCCGATGCTGCCGACCGGCATGCCGAGCGCCCGGGAGACGACCGAATAGTCGGGTCGGTCGACGAGCGAGACGAGCCCGAGCAGCCGTCTGCACCTGTCGGGGAGCGTGCGGACGTGCGCCCACAGGATGCGGTCGCGCTCGTCGCGGACGGCGAGCGCCTCCGGGACCTCCTCGGCCGGCGCCGCGAGCCACTGCGTCGCCCCCTCGTCGCTACGGGTGCGCCCGGCGTCCTCGCGCGACTTGCGGACCGTGCGCCAGGCCGACCGCTTGGCGGTGACGAGCATCCACTGGAGCGCTGCCCGCGGGTCGCGGATCGTCTCGAGGTCACGGACGAGCGCGAGCCACACACCCTGGACGACGTCCTGCGCCTGCTCCTGGTCGGCGCCCTGCGCGCGGACCGTGTGCCACAGCAGCGGGGTGAGTGCGGGCACGAGCTCGGCCAACGGCCCGCGGTCCCCGGCGCGGTACGCCACCACCGCGTCCGCAGCCTGATCAGCCAGGCTCTTGCCGCGGTACTGCAGGTCAGAGGCCAGAGGGCCCACCCGGTCGTCACTCATCATTGACCCTCGCACATGGGCATCGTCGGGCGGCCGCCCCTGCCAGACTAGGGCGACCCGGACAACTCCGACAAGCACCTACGGGGTGCTCCCGGAGTCATGACCTGAGGAGTCAGCCGCGCCTGACCTGATACGTGCGGGCCGCACGGCTGCCGGACGCGGCGCGGATCGCGACCGACGACGCATGTATCACGACAGGTGCGGACGGTTCCTCCACCCTGCACCGACCGCCCGACCACGCCCCGCCCGGATGGACCGGCCCACAAGGAGAGAGCAGCTCATGAGTGAAGTTCCCGACCGGCGGACCCCTGACCGCGAGCAGATCCGACCGGTCAAGCGGCGGGTCGAGGACCAGCTCATCGCGTTGCCCGGGGTGGTCGGTGTCGACATCGGCGAGAAGGTGTCGCGCGGCGCGCCGACCGGGTCCGAGTCGATCGTCGTGCACGTCAACCAGAAGGTCGACGTCAGCCAGCTGCCTGCGGACCAGCTCATCCCCGCCGAGATCGACGGCATCCCCACCGACGTCGTCGAGCACCGCATCCGGCTGCAGGCACACCTCGAGCCGTTCGCCGGGTCGTCCGGCGCGCCGGCGTCGGCAGTCGACACGACCGACACGAGGCGGTACCGGCCGCTCGCCGGCGGGGCGAGCCTCGGCCCGTTCCGCCCGGTCCCCCGCGGCGGGACCGTGGTGGACGGGCCGCCCGGCGAGTACCTCGTCGCAGGCACCCTCGGCGCTCTCGTCACGGACCGTCGCACAGGCAGGACGCTCGCGCTCACCAACTTCCACGTCGCCGCCGTCGACACCGGGTGGCGCGCGGGCGACCTCCAGCTCCAGCCGTCCCGCATCGACGACGGCACGATGGCCGGTTCTCCGATCGGGACCGTGCAGCGCGCCATCATCTCCGAGCGGGTCGACGGTGCGGCCGTCCTGCTCGCCCCCGGCACCCAGTGGTACCCCGGGATCATCGGCATCGGTCCGGTCAGGGGCCGGGCCGCGGCCCGGGTCGGTCAGACGGTGCGCAAGCGGGGGCGGACGACAGGGCTGCGGCATGGGACCGTCAGCTCGGTCGACTTCACCGTGCAGATCGACTTCGGCGGCGAGACGGGCGTACGGACGTTGCGCGACCAGGTGCGCATCGACCGCGACCCGTCCGAGGCCGAGTTCTCCGCAGGGGGCGACTCAGGATCGGCCGTCGTCGACGACCGGGGTCGCGTCGTCGGCCTGTTGTTCGCCGGCGAGGAGGACGGCAGCTTCGGCCTGGCCAACCCGATCGACGCCGTGCTCGACGAGCTGGGCGTCAAGCTGACGACACCGAAGTCGGCCGCCCGCCGAGCCGCCCGAGCGGCACGCGACGCCCGGGCCGCGCGAGCTGCTCGGTGGGACGCAGCGCTGGACGCCTGGGCTGCGA
>DASVMA010000162.1:0-3482 GCA_036384595.1 Cellulomonas sp.
ACCGGCTCGTGGTCGATGTTGCTGGCTCGATCAGTGGCTACTGGGTCGGCTACACCGGCACCAACAAGGGCGAGCGAGGGATCTTCGATGGCGCGAGCTCGGGTGGTGACGACCTCCGCGGCCGCATCACTCTCTCGATCACGGTCAACCTGGCAACGACGGACAGCGCAGGCACCCCGATGTTCGAGCGGCGCTGGCACTACACCTCCGAGCTCGCCAACGTGTCGCACTACCGCACGTTCAGGCAGGTCGCCGGAGGTTCGGGTTACCAGGGGTACGCGATCTTGGGAATCGGGGTGCGCGCGCGGCTGCCCTTCCGGGTGTTCACCCTCGACGGTCCGGATGGCCGCACCCGCCTCGTCGTGGACGTCGCCCACCGGTGCTGAGCCTGCGGCACCGACCTCGCACGGCACCGTCCGGGCGCCGCCGATCCAGATCAGCTGAGTGGAAGGAACAGCGATGAAGCGCCTCATCAGAATCCTTGTGGTCGTCCTCCTCGCCTCCATGGGCGTCACCTTGGCCTCGCCGTCCGAGGCCGCCGCCCCGTACTGCGGCATCCGCTGGGGCTCGCTCACCAAGACTGCTTCCGCCATGTCGAGCGCGCCGATCACCGGGATCCGCACCGGTCGGCACGCGTGCTACGACCGGCTGGTCATCGACGTGGCCGGTCAGGCGGGCGGCTACACGGTGGGCTACGTCAAGCAGGTCGCCGCGGAGGGCTCGGGCTTCCCGATCTCGCTGCGCGGTGGTGCGTTCCTGCAGATCGTCGTCCACGACCCGGCGTACGACGTCAACACCGGCACCGCGACGTACACCCCGGCCAACCCCAAGGAGCTGGCCAAGGTTGCCGCGTACCGGACGTTCCGGCAGGTCGCCTGGGGCAGCTCGTTCGAGGGGTACACGACCATCGGCCTCGGGGTGCGTGCGCGTCTGCCGTTCCGGGTGTTCACGCTCAGCGGGCCAGGCAACGGGTCCCGGATCGTGATCGACGTCGCGCACCGCTGGTGACGATGTCGGCGCCGGTTGCCCACCCCTGACGACGCCCGGCGGTGCGGACGTCAGTCAGACGAACCGGCCTCGGTCGGGCGCGGCACGTCAAGCGCTCAGCCGAGGCCGAGGCGCGTCCCGGCGCGCACGGGGACCTTCGTGACGTCCTGACCGTCCGGGGTCGGAAGGACCACGGACACGAGCTCGCCGTCCGCCTGCGTCACCGTGGTGAGCAGCGACCAGGCGAACGTCACGCCGGCAGGGTTGTCGCTGCCGGGCGTCAGCTCGATCCCGGTGGCTCCGGGGCCGAGGGTCGCGACATCGAGGCGAGTCGTGCTGCCCGCGGCGACGCTGACGGTCTGTCTCGTGACGACGGCACCGTCCGGGCCGAGCACTCGCACGTCCGCGGTGATCGCGCCGCCAGCGGAGGGGTCGTCGCCGGCCGCGACCGCACCGAGCACCAGGATCGCGGCCGTCCCGCGGGGCACGGCGACGATGCTCGCGGCCCCGGAGGGCGCGGACGCCACCCAGGCGCGCTCGAGCGTGGGGGTGGCGTCGAGCTCACCCGGGAGCCCGGTCCGGGTCAGCATCGCCGCTGCGACGAGCGGCACGGGTGCGTCCACGACCGCCGTGTACGCACCCGCGGGCAGGCCCCCGAGCGGGACATCCGTCACCTCGCCGGCTGCGAGCTCGATCGAGTCCGCTCCCGGCAGCGCGACAACCCCGTCCGCACCGAGCATCGTGATCCGAGCGGTGGCCGCTGCGGTTCCCGGCACGAGGACGCGCAGGATCGCAGCGTCGGCGTCGTCGACCGTCGAGGCGCCCACGACGATCCCGGACACGACCTGGCGGGTCGCGGGGGCCGCGCCAGGCACGACGAGGTCGGTCCCGGCCGGCGTGAAACCGCGCAGCAACGAGTCCTGCACGTGCGCGGCGACGTTCCCCCCGGCCGCGGCCAGGTGCACGACGAGCCGACGCTGCTCGGCGGCGATCCCTGGCAGCCCGACGACCTGCTCGCTGCCCGGCGCGACGAGGACGTGCTCGCCGCCGGCCAGCTCGACCTTGCCGGACGGGCCCCACACCTCGACGGTCACGTCGCTCGAGGTGCTCCCGGCGTTGTCGATCACCAGGTCGGCCGAGCTCGAGATCTCGGTGCTCCCGCCGACGAGCCAGAGGTCAGTGGCAGGGCGCTGGCAGCTCGACGCCGTGAGGCCGCGCAGGTCGCCCCCCGTCACGAGGGCAGACGTCACACCCGCCACGCGCGCCGGGTCGGCGCCGGTCGGGTCGGCCTGGACGACGACGGGGGCCGACGGTCCGGCCGTGCTGACCGACGCGTGCCCGGTCGAGGCGTCCAGCTGCGCCGTCGCGGTCGCCGCACCGAGGGGAGCGAGCGTGCCCTTCGAAGCCGTCGCGTCGGCACCCGGAGCGGTCACGGCGTCCACGCGGGTCACCGGCGCGACCGGAAGACGGTTGAAGGCCGAGCCTGCCGCGCCTGCGGGGGGCAGGATCAACGGGCCGGCGCACACCAGGGTCGTGCGGGGCGGCGCCACAGCGACGAGCGTCGCGTCCGACGCGCCGGCCAGCTCCGCTCGAGCCGGGCGCGGGCTCGCGACGACCGCCGCAACAAGCCCCAGCACAGCCACAGCGGTGGCCATCCGCAGGATCCGGCCGCGCCAGCCGCGCGACACGCCGCCGGCGATCGCGTCGTCGGTCATCGCCGTCCCGCCTTCCGTCGTCGTACCGGCACCGCCAGCAGGACCGTGAGCAGACCCACCACGCCCTGCGCGACGAGCCACGGGACGCGGTTCGGCGATCGCAGCTCGACGACCAGCCGTCCGCCGTCGGCCCCGACCTCGAAGGTCTGACGCCAGCCGCCCGACACCGACCGCAGCGGGTGCCCGTCGAGCGTCGCGTGCCAGCCGGCATCGGCCCGCTCGGCGAGCACGATCAGTCGTCCGGCGGCGCCCGCAGGGATCGGCGTGTCGACGGAGCGTCCGTCCGAGGCGATCGCGACGGCTGACGACGCGCTGGCGGCCTGGCCTGCGGGGTCGGCCGCGCCGGCGGTCGGTGCGGTCACGAGCCGCGCCCACGAGCTCACCACGGGGACCGACGCCACTCCGGCAACCGTCGCCGGCTGCACCCGCCAGATCACGCCCGACGAGTTCTCGGTGATCCGTTCGAGCCCCGCGGTCGAGTCGAGCCGGCCGATGAGCTCAGACCGCGCGGCGGCGTCCGCCTCGCCGGTCGCGGGCGGCACGAGCACGTCAGCCACGGCGAGCACGGACAGGTTCGACGACACGTCACCGCTCGACCCGGAGCCCAGCCGCGCGACGAGGCTCTCGATCTCCGCCGCGCCGGCGTCGGCCGGGACGATCGAGACGTCCCCGAGCGATCCGCTCACGCCGCGGGCGCGCACCGCCGCGGACTCGTCGACGAGCTGCGGACCGTCACCCCGCAGCAGCTGCCACGTGAGCACGCCGTCGGCGCCGGCGTCG
>DASVMA010000163.1:0-3384 GCA_036384595.1 Cellulomonas sp.
CCGGAGCCGCGCAGGTGGCACACCCAGGCGGCCAGGACGCGCACCGTCCCGGCCGGCAGGCGACCCGCGGCCCGCTCCCTGCGCAGGGTCGGCAGGATGCGGACCGGCAGCTTGAGCGAACCGTCCGTCGCGATCTGGGCGAGGAGGTGGCTGATGCGGGGGTTGGAGAACCGGTCGACCAGCGCGGCCCGGTACTGCGCCACCTCGTCGGGCGGCAGCGTCAGGTAGCGGGACGACTCGTCCCACCACTCCTCGACCCAGGCGCGGCAGACCGGGTCGGCGATCGCCTCCGCGACGGTCTCGTGGCCGCGGAGGCTGCCGGCGTACGCCAGCAGGGAGTGGGCGCCGTTGAGGAGCCAGAGCTTGCGCTGCTCGAACGGCGTGACGTCGTCGACGACCCGGGCGCCCGCCGCGTCCCAGCCGGGGCGCCCGGCGAGGAAGTCGCCCGCGAGGACCCACTCGCTGAACGGCTCCGTCACGACCGGCGCCGCGTCCTCGCGGCCCGTCGCGGCGAGGACGGCGCGCTCCACGTCGTCGGTCGGGCGAGGGGTGATGCGGTCGACCATCGTGGTCACGAACGACACGTTCGCGTCGATCCAGCGTGCGAGCGTCGGGTCGACGGCGTCCGCGACGCCCCGGACGACGCGCTCCGCGACCGAGCCGTTGTCCGGGAGGTTGTCGCACGGCACGATGCTCACCGGGCCGCCGCGTGCGGCACGCCGGGCGAGCAGGCCGGCGACCAGCCGCGCCGGGACGGTGTCGACGACCGCGAGGTGGTCGGCGGTCAGCACGACGATGTCGTCGGCGACGTCCGGGCGTGCGACGTCGAGCGACCCGTCGGCGCCGCGGGCGTACCCGGCCTCGGTCACCGTCAGGGTCACGAGGGCCAGGTCGGGCGAACGCAGGTACCCGAGCCACGCGTCGTGCTCGGATGCGGCGTGGACCGCCGAGACGCTCGAGACGACCTCAGAGGCATCACCGTCCGGACGCTGGGTGACCAGCGTGTAGAGGCCGTCCTGCAGTCCCATCGCCTCGGCGAGCACCGGGGTGCGCCCCGTGAAGGCGGCGATGCCCCACTCGGGCGCGTCGGGCGCGTGCTCGGTGTACCAGGCCTGGTGGGCCCGGAAGAAGTTGCCGAGGCCGAGGTGCACGATCCGCACGGGGGCCGCGGGTCGGCCGTCCGAGGCGCGCGACAGGCGGTGGGCGACGTGGGTGGAGGAGGAGGCGGTCACGCTCGCCATCCTGGCCGTCGCGAGAAGCGGGCGGCAATCGGTTGCCACTTCTTGCCGCCGTCGGCGCGAATCCTTGCTCGCGGGCCCCCTCGAGGCGCATCGTGGCCCGCATGACCACGACGAAGTCGGGACCGACCCGGACGGGCTCCAGCATGATCGGCGGGCCGGAGCAGGTCCTCACCGACGACGAGATCACGCAGTTCGTGCGCGCGCAGCTCGACGCGCGCGACCTCGACGGCCGCAGCGTGTGCCTGGTGATCCCCGACGGGACCCGCAGCTGTCCGTTGCCGCTGCTCCTGAGCGCGGTGCACGGTGCGCTCGCCGGTCGCGTGACCCGCCTGACCGCGCTCGTGGCCCTCGGGACCCATGCCCCCATGGACGAGGCTCACCTCGCGAAGATGCTCGGGTACCCGGTGGAGGGGCTCGAGGAGCGGTACCCCGGCATGACCGTCCTCAACCACGAGTGGTGGGACCCGGACACGTTCGTCTCGCTCGGCGTCATCCCGAGCACGCGGATCGCCGAGCTGTCCGAGGGCCGCCTCGCGCAGAGCGTCGACGTCCGGCTCAACCGGGCCGTCGTCGAGCACGACGTCGCGATCGTCGTCGGTCCCGTGTTCCCGCACGAGGTCGTCGGCTTCTCGGGCGGCAACAAGTACTTCTTCCCGGGCGTCGCGGGCCAGGCGATCATCGACCTGTCGCACTGGCTCGGTGCGCTCATCACGAGCTCCGAGATCATCGGCACGCGCGGCATCACCCCCGTGCGGGCCCTGATCAACGAGGCGGCCGCGATGATCCCGTCCGAGAAGCTCGCGCTGTGCGTCGTCGCGCAGTCCGGGACGGGCGCGCTGCACGCGGCGACCTTCGGTGACACCGAGTCCGCGTGGGCCGCCGCGGCCGACGTCGCGGCCGAGACGCACGTGCGCTACCTGGACGCGCCCGTCACGCGCGTCCTGTCGATCATCCCCGAGAAGTACGAGGACATCTGGACCGGCGCCAAGGGCTTCTACAAGCTCGAACCCGTCGTGGCGGACGGCGGCGAGGTCATCATCTACGCCCCGCACATCACGCAGATCTCCGAGACGCACCCCGAGATCTACGAGATCGGCTACCACTGCCGCGACTACTTCGTGAAGCAGTGGGACACGTTCAAGGATGTCCACTGGGGGGTGCTCGCGCACTCGACGCACCTGCGCGGCGCGGGCACGTGGGACGCCGAGCACGGCGAGCACGACCGGGTCCGCGTGACGCTCGCGACCGGCATCCCCGAGGACGTGGTCCGCAAGGCCAACCTCGGCTACCTCGACCCCTCGACGGTCGACGTGGCCGCGTTCGAGTCCGACGGTGAGACCTTCGTCGTGCCGAACGCGGGCGAGGTCCTCTTCCGACTGCGCTGAGCCGTCGAGTCCCGGACGACGAGGCGGGTCGGCAGCACGACGGGCTGGCCGGTGCGGCTGCGCGCGCCGTCGATCATCGACAGCAGGTGGGTCGCCGCCGCCGAGCCCTCGGTGTGCAGCGGCGCCGCGACGGTCGTGAGCGCGGGCGTGACGAGCTCGGCCGCGAAGATGTTGTCGAACCCGATGACGCTGACGTCGCGCGGCACGTGGATGCCGGCCGTGCGCAGCCCCCGGACGAACCCGATGGCCACCTGGTCGTTGTAGGCGATCACGGCCGACGTCGGCGCCTCGAGGAACTCGGCCACCGCGTGCGCGCCGCCCTCGACGTCAGGCGTGACCGGGCCGACCCGGCGCACCTTGAGCTCGAGCTCGAGCGCCGCCTCGCGCAGCGAGCGCCACCGCATCCCGTCGGTCCAGGACGCCTCCGGGCCCGCGATGTACGTCACGTGGTCGTGCCCGAGCTCCCCGAGGTGCTCGGCGGCGCGGCGCATCCCGCGCGGGATGTCGGTGACGACGCACGGCACGTCGACGATGGCCCGGTTGAGGACCACGACGGGCTTCTGCTTGGACATCATCCGGATCGCGGAGTCCGACATGCGTGAGCTCGCGAGCAGGATCCCGTCGACCGTGGCCATCGCGCGCTCGACGGCGGCACGCTCGCGGACGTCGGACTCCCGCGTGTCGACCAGGAGCACCGTGTACCCGGCCTTGCCCGCGGCATCCTGCGCGCCCCGCACGATGCCTGAGTAGAACGGGTT
>DASVMA010000164.1:0-7944 GCA_036384595.1 Cellulomonas sp.
CCGCAGCCCACAGCGCGGCGCCGGCACCCGTGCTCGCCCCGAAGTAGCCGACGCGAGCGGACGCGCTGTCCGGGCGCGAACCGAGCCAGCTGGTCGCTGCGGCCAGCCGTCCCGCGAGCAGCTCGATGTCGAAGACGTTGGCGCGGGCCAGCTCCTCCGTGGGGCTGAGGAGGTCCAGGAGCAGGGTGCCGAGACCGGCGCGCTGCAGCACCGACGCGACGAACCTGTTGCGAGGGCTGTGGCGGCTGCTGCCGCTCCCGTGGGCGAACACCACGACGCCGGCGACAGGCTCGGGCAGGTGCAGGTGACCCTCGAGGGTGAGGGCGCCGACGGGGATCGAGACGTCGATGTCGCAGTCCGGGGCGTCGTCGGCGTCCGGCACGCCCTGGAGGCGTCGTGCCGCGGTGTCGAGCAGGACGATGACCTCCTCGTCGCTCGTCGGGGAGAAGTCGCGGTAGTGGTACCCGACCGCCATGAACCCCGGCGGCGTCGAGAGGCACACGAGCTCGTCGGCCTCGGGCAGACCGTGGACGGCCTCGACCGGGGCGACCGGGACGGCCACGACGACGCGGGCAGCGCCGAGGTGACGTGCCACCGCGCAGGCGGCCCGTGCGGTCGAGCCGGTCGCGATGCCGTCGTCGACGATGACCGCGATCCGCCCGGCCAGGTCGACCGGGTCGCGGCCGCGTCGCAGCCGTACGACGCGCGCCTCGAGCTCGGCCCGCTCGCGGCTCTCGATCGCCGCCAGCTCGTCAGCGGTGACGCGGGTCGCCGCGAGCACCCGTGAGTCGAGGACGCGCGCGCCCCCTTCCCCGATGGCTCCCATGGCCAGCTCGGGCTGGTAGGGGACGCCGAGCTTGCGGACGACGATGACGTCGAGCGGGAGGTCGAGCGCCGTCGCCACCTCGAAGGCGACGGGGACACCCCCTCGTGGCAGACCCAGGACGACCGCGTCCTGACCCCGCAGGGGCTCCAGCTTCCTCGCCAGCTGTCGGCCGGCGTCGACCCGATCGGCGAAGACGATCATGGCGATGACCCTTCCCCTCACCTACACGTCCACCATGCTCCTCGAAGCCCGCGTCCGCAGCCGCAGTGCGGCGACGGTGCGCCGAGGCGGCCCGTCAGCCTCCGCTGACCCAGGACGCCCACCCGGGACGCGCGACCGCGACGACGACCACCGCGACGTCGATCGCGACCCCGAGTAGCAGCTGGACGTCCCAGAACGCGATCAGCGTCGCGAGGGAGGCGACCGCCCCGACGACCGCGACCGACGGCCAGATCGCCGTCAGTCCCGGCACACCCCAGACGGTGGGGCCGAGCAGGGCGAACGCGACGATCGTCACGGCGACGAGGACGGTCGCGACCGGACGGCGCGCGGGCTCCGGCACGAGCCAGGAGCTCGTGATCGTGAACGGGAACTTCGGGTCGTCCGCGTTGGTCACGAAGTAGAGGAGGTGCACGAGACCGTGCGCGAGGAGCAGCAGACCGACCACGATGCGCAGCACGACGTCCATCGATCGAGTCTTCCGCGGTCCGGGCCCGGCGCGCCAGAGCACGACCGCCCGGCTAGCGTGGAGGACATGGGGACCGCGCTGACGCGCGAGTCGTGGACGGACCTGCTGGGCGCCGACCCGCGCGCATGGCTGCTCGCCTGCGGCGAGCCGGCAGCACGCTGGGTCACGCTCGCCGAGCTGCTCGACCGGCCCAGGGAGGACCCCGACCGCGTCGCGGCCCACGCCGACGTGCTCGCCGATCCCGGAACCCGGGCACTGCTCGAGCGGCTGCCCGACTGGGAGACCGACAACGACCTGTCCGCGCACGCGAGCCCGGGCTTCGCTCCGAACCTCCTGAACCTCCTGGCCGACATGGGCGTCGGAGCGGGCGACGACGACCGCGTCGAGCACCTCCTCAACGCGTTCTGCGACCACCAGGACGCAGACGGACGGTTCATGTCGTGCGGCACCAGCGCAGCGACGTCGACGCTTCAGTGGGGGTCTCTGCTCTGCGACACGCACGCCGTGACCGAGGTGCTCGTGCGCTACGGCCGAGCTCGTGACGCGGCTGTCACACGGTCCTTGCGGCGGATGGTGGCCGACCTTGCCGCGACGCCGCAGGGCCTCGCCTGGCCGTGCCTCCCTGACCCGGTGACCGGTTTCCGAGGCCCCGGTCGCAAGGCGGACTTCTGCCCGCAGGTCACGCTCGAGGCGCTGCGGACCTGGGCGCGCCTGCCCCCGAGCGAGCAGCCCGAGCAGGCGCTCGACGTCGCGCGCACCGCGGTCCGCGCGTGGCGGGTGCGTGCCGTCGAGAAGCCCTACATGTTCGGCCACGGGCGCCAGTTCAAGACCGTGAAGTGGCCGACGTTCTGGTACGACATCCACGGGCTGCTCGACACCGTCGGGCGCTACCCCCGGCTCTGGAGGGGGCCCGAGGCCGACCCGGCCGACCGCCGCAGCGTGGCCGAGCTCGTCGCCGTCCTGGTGGCCTACAACGTCGGAGCCGACGGCACCGTGACGCCGCGGTCGTGCTACCGAGGTTTCGCCGACTACTCGTTCGGGCAGAAGACGAGGCCCTCCGGCTTCGCGACGGCCCGGCTCGCCGCGGTGCTCCGTCGCTTCGACGACCTCGTCGAGGACGCCCGCGCGGTCGACGTCCTGAGCCTGGGGAGCTCCCAGGGCGGCACCGGCCACCCCGTCGCGCCCCGACCGCTGCCCACCCGGGCCACGTAGCTCACCCAGGTGCGTGTGCGCCGGCGGCATGCATCGCACGACGACCCGGCGGCAGGCCGACGGCGCAGCCGACCACGAGGAACGTGACCACGCCCGAGGCGACCAGCACCGACTCGACCGTGAACCGGTCGGCGAGGGGACCGAAGACGGCCATGCCCACCGGCATGGCGAGGGCCATGACGATGCCGACGAACCCGAACACCCGGCCCTGCATCTCGGGCTCGACCGTCTCCTGCAGGACCGTCATCGACGTCGTCGAGAAGAACGGCACGGCCAGGCCGACGAGGAGCATGAAGCCGAAGAAGACGACGAGGTGCGTCGAGAGCCCGAGGCCGACCGAGAGCGCGCCGAACACCAGCGTCGACGCGACGATCATCGTGACGCGGTTCTTCAGACCGCCCCAGGTCGCGAGCAGCGCGCCGCCGAGGACCATGCCGACGCTGAAGGCGACCTCGTTGACGGTGAGCTTCCAGACCTCCGGGCCGAACGACCGCACGATCATCAGCGGCGTCAGGTAGGACGGCGCGACGATGAGCACGAACACGACCGCGTAGAGCGCGAGCAGCCACCGCACGAACGTGTGGGACGCGGCGTAGCGCACCCCGCCGAGCAGGTCGTCGAGGTACCGGACGCCCGCGTCACCCGTGAGCTCGCTGCGGACCAGCCGCGGGACGCGGAGCGCGCTCAGCAGCCCGATGCCGATGGCGGCCGTGACGACGTCGACGAAGAACACCGCGACGATCGACGAGCTCGCGTAGACGGCCGCAGCCGCTGCCGGTGCGACGAGCATCATGGCGGACTGGATCGTGCCGTTGATGCCGTTGACCCGCATGAGCTTGTCGGCGGGCACGATCTGCGGAAGGAGCGCACCGACCGCCGGCATCTGGACGCCGGCGCCCACCGACCGGATCACCAGCGCGGCGTAGATGAGCCAGACCGCGTCGGCCCCGCCGAGCATGAGCAGAGCGAGGGCCAGCGTCGCCGTCGCGATCATGGCATCGGCACCGATGATGAGGAACTTGCGGCTCATCCGGTCGGCCCACACCCCGCCGAAGACCGACACGACAGCCTGCGGGAGGAACCCGAAGACCGCCGCGAGGGCCATCACCGAACCTGACTTCGTCTGCAGGGTCAGGTGCCACATGATCGCGTACTGCACGAGCATCGAGCCGAACAGGGAGACCGTCTGGCTCGTCAGGAAGACCGCAGCATCGCGCCGCCACGCGGGCCGGTCCGCACCCACGCTCGCGGTGCTCGGCCCTGTGCCGGCCGAGGCGGGCCGTGCCGTCGTCTCGTCGAGCGGTCCACCGGTCACGGGACCATTGTCCGCGCGACCTGCGGCTCGTCCCAGCGCAATTCTCAGGCGTGACCCGCCGCGGCGTCAGGACGTGACGTCAGCGGTGGTGAACCGGCTCCATGCGAGCGCCCCGAAGATCGCGACCCACGCCGCCTGGACGCCCAGCCCGCGACCGAGCACGCCCCAGTCGACCTGGATCCGCAGGAACTCCGCGAAGTCCAGCCAGTGGTGCGTGAGCAGGGCGGGGTGGATCGCGGCAAGCTGGGGGAGCGTGTCCAGCACCGCGGAGACGATCGCGACGACGACCGTCGCGGCCATCGCGCCGACGGGGACCTCGGTGAGGGTCGACAGGAACAGCCCCACGGCGACCAGACCGGTCAGGGACAGTGCGACGTAGACGGCGACGCCGGCCATCCGCAGCAACCCGTCGGCCATCGGGACGGTCGAGCCGGAGAGCAGGGTGACGTCCCGCAGGCCGAAGTACACGCCACCGACGACGAGCGCCATGACGGCGATCGCCATGACCGCCGCGGACACGAACAGCATGGCGGCCAGTGCCTTCACCGCGAGCAGCCGCGTGCGCGAGACGGGCACGGCCAGCAGGTATCGGAGCGTCCCGGCCTGCGCCTCGCCCGCGATCGCGTCACCCGAGGCGATCCCGGTCGTGAGCGGCAGGAGGAACGGCAGACACATGAACAGGGCCGCGACCACGAGGAAGAGACCGTTCCCGGTCACCCGCCCGATGAAGCCCGGCCCCTGACCGCCGAGCGCCGTGTGTCGGGTGATGAACAGGACCGTGCCGAGCAGCAGGGGGACGGCAGACAGCCCCGCGAGCAGGGCGATGTTGCGCCGTCGCCCGAAGACGAGCCGGAGCTCGCTCCGGAGCAGCCGCCCCCAGGCTCCTCGTCGGGGGGCCGGCTCGGCGAGGGCGCGCGGCCCCACGGCGTCCGTCAGGGCAGCCTCAGCGCGCGACATCGAATCCCTCCCCGGTCAGGGAGACGAAGAGCTGCTCGAGGCTCGGGCGGCGGACCTCGAGGCCGAGCAGGTCGACGCCCGCATGGACGAGCGCCGCTGCGACGCGCTCCGGCGCGACGTCCGCGAGCAGGCCGGTCAGCGTCATGCCGTCGACGCTCACCTCGGTGATCTGGGCGGCGGCGAGCACCTCGGCCGCGGTGGTCACGTGCCGGAGCGTGGTCGTCACGACGAGGTGCGCCGCGCCGCGCGCAGTCAGGACGCTCCGGTCGCCCTGGAGCAGGAGCCGGCCTCGGCCCATGATCCCGATGTGCGAGCACACCTGCTCGATCTCGCTGAGCAGGTGCGACGAGACCAGCACCGTGGTCCCGGCGTCGGCCAGCTCGCGGATCAGGACCCGCACCTCGCGGGTGCCCTGCGGGTCGAGCCCGTTGGTCGGCTCGTCGAGCACGAGCAGCTCGCGCGGTCGCAGCAGTGCGGCCGCAAGGCCCAGGCGCTGCTTCATGCCGAGGGAGTACTGCCGGTACCGCTTGGTCGCGGCCGCAGCCAGCCCGACGCGTTCGAGGGCGTCGTCGCAGCGGCGGCGAGACGTCCGCGGGTCGGCGGTCGCGTCGCACGCGTCGAGGCGCGCCAGGTTCGCGCGGCCGCTGAGGTACGGCTGGAAGGCCGGCCCCTCGACGAGGACACCGACCCTCGGCAGCACCGATCCGCCGGCCTGCGGCATCGGCTGGCCGAGCAGCCAGGACCGCCCGGCCGTCGGGCGGACGAGGCCGAGCAGCATCCGGATCGTCGTCGTCTTGCCCGAGCCGTTGGGGCCGATGAAGCCGTAGACGGAGCCGCGCAGCACCTGCAGCCCGATCCCGTCCACGGCGACCTGGCCCGAGCTGAACCGCTTGGTCAGGCCCTGGCTCCGCACGGCGAACGCCGAGGCCTCGTCAGCGGTCAGGTCGTCTGTCGTCGTGTCGTCGGGAGCCACACCAGCCAGCATGGCGTCCGGCAGCGTCGAGGTCACGCCATCCCGCGCAGCGTCTCGGCCGGAACCGCGCCGACGAGCACCCGGCCGTCGGTGGTGACGAGCACGCTCAGGAGCGCCGAGCTGAGCAGGCGGCCCTCGGGAACCTGCGTCGTCAGCTGCTGGTACAGGGCGCCAGGGTCGAGGCTCATCGAGCTGCCGTGACCCTTGCCGTCCTTCGACTGGAACTCCTGGATGAGTCCCTGCGCGCTCTGCGAGCCGATCGTCGGCTCGGTGCCGAGCGCACCGGTCAGAGCCGCAGGGTTGCCTGCGAGGAGGGACGCCACGTCCACGTGGGCCAGCGTGACCACCGTCGCCCAGCCGGTGCCGGTGACGGAGACCCCGTCGGGGAGCGTCCCCGGTGTCGGCGTCGGGGCCGAGCCCGCCCGCGCGGACTTGTCGGGCAGCGGCACGACGACGTCCTTGACCGTGGCGCCGGCCGGGGCCGAGAAGGTCAGCACGGCGGCGTCGGGTGTCGCGAACCGCACGTCCGTGAAGCCGAGCTCGAGAGCGGGCGCCTTGGTGTCCTGCGTGCTCCACGCCTGCACGCGCAGCGGGGTCGAGGTCACGGCGTCGATCGCCACGACGATCCGCGCGACGAGCGTGTTCTCGCTCCGCGGGGTCACGACGAGCTGGTACGCGTCGCGTCCGGCGACGGTCGTCTGCGGGTCAAGGGTCACGACCGACGTCGTGTCGGCGTGCGCGAGGGCGGCGCGCGCGGCGTCCTCCGGGGTGGGCAGGGCGCTCGCGGCCGGCGACGCGGACGTGGCGCGCAGGTCGCTCGAGAGCTTGTCGTAACGCGCCTGGTCGGCGGGGCTGAGCGCGTAGTGGACGACGGCGTCGTCGGCGCTCGAGTACGTCCACGCCTGCGCGCCGTCCCGCACGGCCGAGTACTCCGACGTCGCGCCGAGCAGCGCGACCCGCGACTTCTCCGCGCCGTCCGACCAGACCCGCATCGTCGAGCTGCCGCCGAGCAGGACGATCGGGTCCGCGCCGCCGGCCGACGCGAAGGGGATCTCGGGCAGACCGAGCCGAGCCGTGTAGACGACCGTGCCGGACAGGGCCGTCGGCCGGGCTCCCGCGACCTGCGCGAGCAGCGCCTCCGGGGTCACGGGCGGGAGACCGTGGTCACCCGCCGACGCGATCAGCGGCGGCGCGATGAACGCTCCGGCGACGAGCGCCGCGACGGCGACGGGGACGCTCCACCGGGAACGCAGGCTGAAGGTTCGACGAGGTGCGGCTGTCTCGGTCATGAGACCACTGTGCGACAGGTGCCCTGAGAGCACGCTGAGAGCCGTCGCCGCCCGCCGACGCCGCCCCGGCGGTCCGCAGTGGGATGCTGCAGGCGTGCGGGTCCTGGTGGTCGACGACGAGCGGGGGCTGACCCGCGCCCTCGAACGGGGGCTGGCTGCCGAGGGCTTCGCGGTCGACGTCGCCCACGACGGCGAGAGCGGGCTCGCTCGTGCCACGGACACCGAGTACGACGCGATCGTCCTCGACATCATGCTGCCGCGCCGCAACGGCTACGACGTCGTCGCGGCGCTGCGCGAGCGCGGCATCTGGACGCCCGTCCTCCTGCTCAGCGCGAAGGACGGCGAGCACGACGTCGCCGACGGTCTCGATGTGGGCGCCGACGACTACCTGACGAAGCCCTTCTCGTTCGTCGTCCTCGTCGCGCGGCTGCGGGCCCTCGTGCGGCGGCCGACCGGTGCGCGGCCCGCGGTGCTCACCGCCGGCGACCTCGTGCTCGACCCCGCGACCCGCACCGTGACGCAGGCGGGCTCACCCGTGGACCTCACGACCCGGGAGCTCGCTCTCCTCGAGTACCTGATGCGCCACAGCGACCGCGTCGTCGGCAAGGTCGAGCTCCGCGACCACGTGTGGGACGGGTCGGGGGAGGACCTCAACGTCGTGGAGGTCTACGTCGGCTACCTGCG
>DASVMA010000165.1:0-9803 GCA_036384595.1 Cellulomonas sp.
CGCTCACGGTGGCACCGACGAGCAGCAGGTCGGCGCCGCGGTCGCGCACCAGACCGGCGAGCGCAGCGACGTACGCCTCGGGCCGGGCACCGCCGGTCGCCCCGCGGTCCTCGAGCACGACGACCGAGGCGGCACCCGTCCCGGTGAGCGTGCGGGCCGCGTCGACACCCACGCACACGACGTGCACCTCGTCCGCGAGCGCCGCGGCGGTCGTCACGAGCTCGGCGGCGAGCCGCGGGTCCTCGGAGAAGACGTAGATCCCGGTCATCAGAGCACCCCGTCCTGAGCCAGGCCGGCGACGAGCGCGTCGACCTTGTCCTGCGCGTCGCCGTCGGCCAGCACCACGCGGCGGCGCGCGGCGACGTACCCGAGGAACGACGTGACGGTCGTCCGGGCCGTCACGGCACCCGCCGGCAGCCCGAGATCGGCGACGGGCACCTGCTCGCTGGGCTTCTTGGCCGCGCCGAGCACCGACCGGAGCCCGGGGATCGGCGCCGGGGCGACCTCGGGGACGACCGTCACGAGCGCGGGCAGGTCGCACTCGACGGTCTCGAGGTCGGCGCCGACGACGCGCACCGCGCGCAGCGTGCGGCCCTCGACCGTCAGCTCGCGGACGTTCGTCACGACCGGCCAGCCGAGCAGCTCGCCGAGGCGCGGTCCGGTCTCGTGGGCGTAGGTGTCGGACGCGCCCTCGGTGCACAGGACCAGGTCGACGTCGTCGAGCCGCCGGACCTGCGCCGCGAGGACCTGCGCGGTGACGTGACCGTCCGCCCGCGCGCCCTCGTCGGCCACGACGTGCACCGCCCGGTCGACGCCGCGGGACAGCGCGTCCTTGAGACCGGTCCGGGCGTCGGGGCCGCCGAACGTCAGGCCGACGAGCTCACCGCCCATCGACCCGGCGACGACACGCGCGGCCTCGATGGTGTTGCGGTCGTAGTCGGAGATCTTGCGTCGTGCGCGGCTCGCGTCGACGGCACGCGTCACGGGATCCACCCGCAGCTCGCCCTCGGCGGCGACCCACTTGAAGCACACGACTGTCCTGGGCACGACCGGATCCTCACCACGAGCGCGTCCCGGCGGCGCGCGCGTGGCGGTGCCGGGCTGACCCTCCTACCCTCACGGCCGCGCAGCGTCCAGGGCCCCCGCGGTGCGGTAGGAACGGGACCCGTCGTGGTCAGTTCGGGACACGCCCCCGGCGGGGTGCCGCTCAGCCGCGACGGGAGGCGCGGAACGAGCCCGGCGTCATGCCCGTGGACCGCGTGAAGAACTTGCAGAAGTTCGCCGCGTCGTCGAAGCCGAGCCGTCGGCCGACGACGCTCACGGACAGGTCGGTGTAGGCGAGCAGGCGCCGGGCCTCGAGGGCGAGCCGCGCGTCGATGACGCGCTTCGGGGTGAGGCCACTCGCCTCCACGCTCGCGCGGGTCACGGTCTTCGACGAGTACCCGAGGACGGCCGCGTACTCCTCGGCGGTGTGCAGCGTGCTGAACGAGCGCTCGACGAGGTCGAAGAACGCCTGCGCGACGGGGTGGGGCTCGACGGGCTTCCCGGCGTGCAGCGCGGGGGCCTGACCGAGCCGCAGCAGGAACGCCAGCAGCAGGTGGCGCAGCATCGTGTCGCCCTGCGCGAGGTGCGGGCCGGTCGGGCCGAACACGTACCGCTCGTACTCGCCCTCGAGCACCGCGAGGTGAGCGCGGACGTCGCCCAGGTCGTCGGCGCCGAGGTTCCACGACGTGGGACCCACGCGCAGCGACGAGTCCGCACCGAGGAACTCGTCGGTGAAGCACACGGCGGTCCCCTCGACCGCGGGCGGACGCTCGTGGACCTGCCCGGGCCGGATCCACACGAGCGAGCCCGGCGCGTGGTGGTGCATCTCCAGGTCGACCATCTGGTCGGCGACGCCACCCGAGCACAGCACGATCACGTGGAACTCGGTGCGGACCAGGTCGAACGCACGGTTGCGGTCCATGCAGCCGCCGGTCGGGCGCAGCGGCGCGAGGCACACCCCGAGCTCGGACCGGGTGGGGTGGACCGCGCCGAGCCGGCCGATCGTGGGCTGCACTGCCATGCCCGAGACGCTAGGGGCGTCGTGACGGGTCCGCTCGGGACCATCGACCCCCCGGCCAGCCGCGTCAGGCCAGCGGGTGGCCCGTCAGCCGCTCGAACGCGTCGAGGTAGCGGGCCCGGGTCCGCTCGACCACGTCGTCGGGCAGCGGAGGCGGCAGGGTATCGCCCGAGCGGTCCCAGCCGGACGCGGGCGAGGTCAGCCAGTCGCGCACATACTGCTTGTCGAAGCTCGGCTGGGCGCGGCCCGGCGTCCAGTCGTCGGCGGGCCAGAACCGCGACGAGTCGGGGGTCAGCACCTCGTCGCCCAGCACGATCGCACCCGTGGCGGGGTCGACGCCGAACTCGAGCTTGGTGTCCGCGAGGATCACTCCCCGCTCGCGCGCGATCCGCTCGGCGCGCGCGTAGACGGCGAGCGTCAGGTCACGCAGCCGCGCCGCGTCGTCCACGCCGATCTGCCCGGCGACGACGTCGAAGCTGACGTTCTCGTCGTGGTCGCCGAGGGCCGCCTTCGTCGCGGGCGTGAAGATCGGCTCCGGCAGCCGCGACCCGTCGACGAGCCCCGCGGGCAGCGGGATGCCGGTGACCTCGCCCTTCGCGACGTACTCCACGAGCCCGGAACCGGTCAGGTACCCGCGCGCGACGCACTCGACCGGGAACATCTCGAGCCGCCGGCAGACCATCGCGCGGCCCGCGACCGCCGCCGGGACCGCGTCGTCGGCGCCGGGGACGACGTGGTTCGGGACGAGGTCCGCGAGCTGGTCGAACCACCACAGGCTCAGCTGCGTGAGCACGACGCCCTTGTCGGGGATGAGCGTGGGGAGGACGTGGTCGTACGCGCTGATCCGGTCGCTCGCGACGACCAGCAGGACGTCACCGAACCTCGCCAGCACCGACGCACCGTCGTGGTGGGCCGGATCCGGGACGTAGAGGTCCCGGACCTTGCCGGAGTACGTGGGGGTCCAACCGGGCAGCTCGATCGACGCGGTCACGAGGCCCATCTTGCCGCACCGGCGGCCGCCGCCGGATGGCTCGCGACGATGCGGACACCCAGGACCTAGGGCCCAGGGGTGGCGGGGGTGCGGGGTTACGTTCGCCCAGATGCCCCTCCCCGGAGATCAGACCCCCGTCACCACTGCCCAGCGCGTCGTCGTCGTGGGCGGCGGTGTGAGCGGGCTGGCCGCTGCCTACCACCTCGGCTGCGCCGGCCGACCGGACCTCGAGGTCGTCCTCGTCGAGCGCGACGACCGGCTCGGCGGCAAGGTACGGACGCAGGCGATCGGCGGGCACCTCGTCGACACCGGCCCCGACGCGCTGATGGTCCGGGCGCCGGCCATGCGCGCGCTGCTCGAGGACCTCGACCTCGCCGACTCGACCGTCACGCCCGGTGCGGGCGGCTCGTTCGTGTGGTCGCGCGGGCGGCTGCGGACCCTGCCGCCGAGCACCATGTTCGGCATCCCGCAGCGGCTGCTGCCCCTGCTGCTGTCGGGCCTGCTGTCGCCCCTCGGCATCGCGCGCGCGGGCCTCGACCTGGTGCTGCCACGCCGGCCGGTGCCCGACGACGAGGACCTCTCCATCGGAGCCCTCACGCGTCCCCGGTTCGGCTCGCAGGTCTTCGACCGGCTCATCGACCCGCTGCTCGGCGGCATCCACGCGGGCCGGGCCGACCTGCTGAGCGCCCGCAGCACCGTCCCCGAGGTCGACGCGCTGGCCCGCCGGAGCCGCAGCATCTACCTCGCCCTGCGTCGTCAGCCACGGCGGGAGGCCCCGAGCAGCCCGGCGCTCGTGTCGCTCGACGGCGGCCTGACCCGGCTCGTCGAGGCCCTGACCAGCGCGATCGAGTCGATCGACGGGTGCCACGTCCGGCTCGGCACCGAGGTCGAGTCGCTTCGGCGCGACGGCGACCGCTATGTCTTGACCCTCTCCGACGGGACCGAGCTCGCCGCGGACGCCGTCGTCCTGACCACGCCGGCCTTCGTCACTGCTCCCCTGCTCGCCGACCTCGCGCCCGACGCCGCCGATGCTGCCGCTGAGGTGCCGTACGTCGACGCCGCGTGCGTCACGCTCCTCTACCCGCGCGACGCCCTGACCCGCGAGCTGAACGGCACCGGGTTCCTCGTCCCCGCCGACGAGGACCTGCTGCTCGTCGGCTGCAGCTGGCTCGGGGCCAAGTGGCCGCACCTCGCCGACCCGTCGACCGTCCTGCTGCGCGCGATGGTCGGCCGGTACGGCGACCGCCGGTTCATGGACATGGACGACGACGAGCTCGTGGCGCGCGTCCACGCCGACCTCGTGCGGACCATGGGGATGAGCGCGGAGCCCGTCGAGGTCCGCGTCCAGCGCTGGCCACGAGCCATGCCGCAGTACACCGTCGGCCACCGCGGCCGGCTGGACCGGATCGCGCGCGCACTCAGTGCGCTCCCCGGCGTGCACGTCATCGGCGCCGCCGGCACCGGTGTGGGCGTGGCCTCGTGCGTGGGCCAGGCACGACGCACCGCCGACGACGTCCTGGCCGGGCTCGCGAGCTCCGGCGCCCCCCTGAGAGGACCCGCATGACGATCCCGACGACCGATCGACCGCACGGCCACGGGCACGGCGGCGGGCACCCTGGCGGGCACCCGGGCGTGCCCGTGTCGAAGGTGGACTTCGCCCAGCGACCGATGCTCGTCTTCTGGGAGACGACGCGGGCGTGCGGAGTCGCGTGCCGGCACTGCCGGGCGTCCGCGCTGACGAAGCCGCTCCCGGGCGAGCTGGACGTCACCGAGGGACGCGACCTCATCGACCAGGTCGCCGGCTTCGGGCGTCCGTACCCGATCCTCGTGCTCACGGGCGGCGACTGCCTGCTCCGCCCCGACCTGTTCGAGCTCGTCGCCCACGCCAAGAACCTCGGGATCCCCGTGGCGCTCTCCCCCTCGGTGACCCCCGCGCTCACCGGCGAGATGATCGAGCGCATCGCGACCAGCGGCGTCCGGGCGGTCTCCATCAGCCTCGACGGCGCGACCGCACCGACCCACGAGGGCGTCCGTGCGATCGAGCACCACTTCGACGACACCGTCGCGGCCATCCGGGCGCTCGTCGCCGCGGGGCTCGACGTCCAGATCAACACCACGGTCATGCGCGAGAACCTGGACGAGCTCGCCGACATCGCCGCACTCGTCCAGAGCACCGGCGCGCACGTCTGGGAGGTCTTCTTCCTGGTCCACGTCGGCCGCGGCGTCGCGACGAACGCGATCACCCCGGCCGAGCACGAGGACGTCTGCCACTTCCTCTTCGACGCGTCGGCCTACGAGTTCATCGTCCGGACCGTCGAGGCGCCGTTCTTCCGCCGCGTGGTCGCCGCCCGGCGCGCGGGCGGCGACGTCCCCGACTCCGCGACGTACCGCGCGCTGACCGCTCGCCTGAGCGACCAGCTCGGCGCACCGACCCGCAAGCCGAGCGCGCACACGGCCGCGACGCGGGACGGCAAGGGCATCCTCTTCGTCGCGTACGACGGTGAGGTCTACCCGGCCGGGTTCCTGCCGCTCGGGCTCGGGAACCTGCGCGAGCGTCCCCTGAGCGAGATCTATCGCGACAACGACGTGCTCCGGGAGATCCGCGGGACCGCGTTCGAGGGACGCTGCGGGCGGTGCGAGTACGCCGACCTGTGCGGCGGGTCGCGGGCGAGGGCCTTCGCGGTCGACGGCAACCCGCTCGGCGAGGACCCGGCGTGCCTCTACGAGCCGGTCGGCGACCTCGCGGCGGCATCCGTCCCTCGCTGATGCCTCGCGGCTCCAGCGTGAGCCGGTGCGCTGTGGCGGCGGACGTGCCCAGCGCCTACGGCTGGGGCTGCGTGGGCGGGGTGCGTGACGCGAGGTAGTTGCTGAGAGCCTCGAGCAGGCCCCGGGTGCCTGCTTCGCGATTCGGACCGTCGGCCCAGAACTGGTCGAAGAAGACGCCGTGCTCGACGTGCGTGAAGCGAGTGCCGGCGTCGATGGGCTCGAACTCCAGGGACGCGACCGACGTCGACATGTGGATCCCGTCGAGCCACATGTCGTAGGTCGTGACGATGCGGACGTGGTCGACGATGTCGGTGTAGGTGGCCTCATACCGTGAGACCGGGCCGTCGTGAAATGTCCCCTCGGCGATGTCGCGCCCGCCGACACGGAAGTCGAACAGCCACTCACCGGGCTCGATGCTGTCGCCGGCGCCCCACCAGGCCAGCTTCTGGCTCTCGTCCGCGAACGCGTCCCAGACGCGCTCGCGTGGCACGGGGTAGTCGCGGGTGAGGGTGAACCCGGCGCGGGCGAGTCGACGTTCGATCGTCATGAGTCCGTCCTATCGCGTCAAGGTCACGTGGATCTCGCCACTCTCGGCGACTTCCGTCGTCACCTTGTGGGTGAGCTCGAAGCCGCGCAGGTCGTCCCACAGTCGATGACCCCGTCCAAGGAAGATCGGGGCGACCATGAGGTGCACGTCGTCGACCAGGCCGGCGCGCAGGAAGTCGCGCGCCGTGCTGTACCCGCCGCCGATGCGCACGTCGCGCCCGCCGGCAGCCTCGGTCGCCTCGGCGAGCACGTCCTCGATCGCGGCGCTCCGGAAGTGGAACGTCGTGCCGCCCTCCATCGCGATCGGTGCTCGAGGAGCGGTGTGGGTGAGGACGTAGACCGGGGTGCCGAACGGCGGCGTGTCGCCCCACCAGCCTTTCCAGTCGACATCGTCGGGAAAGGTGTGGAGCCCGAACATCCCCGCGCCCATGATCTCGGAGCCGATGCCCTCGAAGAACGCGACGGCGTACCGCTCGTCGACGCCGGTCGTGCCCTCGCCGCTGGGATCCCCGAGGCGCTCCCTGAACGTGCGGGTCGCGACGTACGCCGCTGTGAGTCGCCCCCAGTCGGCGCCCATCGGAGCTTCAGGCGTCGGGTCGGCCGGCGTGTAGCCGTCCAGCGAGGTGAACAGGTCGAGGCGAACACGGGTCATGTCAGGACTCCTTCGGGGTCGTCAGGGTGAGGTGGATGCCGAGCCGGTCGGCTTGGTGCTCTGCCGGGGTTCGCTGCTCGCCGAGCCACAGGTGGAGGACGTCGAGGGCACCGGCTCGCAGACTCACGGTGCGGACGCGCCCGTGCTTCTCCGACGTGACCACTCCCGCGTTCTCGAGGACGCTCAGGTGCTGCATGAGCGACGGCAACGCCATCGAGAACGGCGCCGCGAGCTCGGACACGACTGCTGGGGACTTCGCCAACCGCTCCACGACGGCCCGACGCGTGGGATCCGCGAGAGCACGGAGCACGGCATCGAGATCGTCGTGATACTTAGGCATGTACCTAATCATTGCCTGAGGACCGTGGATACGTCAACGGGCGTTCGCCCGCTCGCGCCAGTGGCGCATCCGCCGCCGCCGCGCACCTCGACTGATCACTGGTCGACGGCTTCTTGCGAGCGACTGCCTGTCGGTGCCCTGCCCTAGCGTGCAGATCATGACGAGTCCCCGACTGCACACCGTCCTCATCCCGGGTCTGCTCTGCTCGGCGCGGCTCTACTCCCCGGTGCTGCCCACCGCTTGGGCCTACGGGGCGGTGACGGTGGCCGACAACCGCCGTGACGACACGATCGGCGGCATGGCCGCCCGACTGCTCGACGACGCGCCGGAGAGGTTCGTGCTCGTCGGGCTGAGCATGGGCGGCTACGTCGCACACGAAGTCGTCCGCCAGGCACCCGAGCGGGTCAGCGGGTTGGTCTTGATCAGCACCTCGGCTCGACCTGACACTTCCGAGCAGCTCGCGAGCCGGCAACGCCAACGCCAGACGGTGCTCGACGGTGGGTTCGACAACCTGGTCGAGGCGGTCTTCCCCGTCCTGCCAAACGTGGCCAACGTGGCGGACGAAGCCCTGTCTGCAGGGTGGCGGTTGATGGCCAACGAGGTCGGCGCCGAGGCATTCCTGCGGCAGCTTGACGCGGTGATGGCTCGACCGGACTCACGCCCCGGGCTCGCTGCCGTGACCTGCCCGACCGCAGTCATCCACGGCACCGGGGATCGGCTGATCACCCCCGACAATGCCGTCGAGACCGCCCACGCGATCCCCGGCGCCCTCCTGACCCTTATCGACGGCGCGGGTCACATGCTCCCGCAAGAGCAGCCGACCGCCGCTCAGACCGCACTCGCCGCACTGCTCGACCGGGTCGCGACCGCAACGAGCTGAGCCTCATCGGAATGCGGGTTCGCTGACGAGGTCAGGATCCGGGCAGTGCCCGGGCTGATCCCCGCCGGCCCCGCCGCGTCACCTGAGCTTGCGCTTGAGGATCTTCCCGGTCGCGGTCGTCGGCAACGATTCGACGATCTCGACCATCCGGGGGTATTTGTACGAGGCCATCTGCTCCTTGCTCCAGGCGATCAGCTCGTCGGGGGTGACCGAGGCGCCCTTCTCGAGGATGACGTACGCCTTGACCTCCTCGCCGTTCCGCTCGTCCGGCACCCCGATCACCGCGGCCAGCGAGACCGCCGGGTGGGTGAGCAGGACCTCCTCGACCTCGCGGGGGTACACGTTGTAGCCGCCGCGGATGATCATGTCCTTCGACCGGTCGAGGATGTAGTACCAGCCGTCCTCGTCGCGCCGCGCGAGGTCGCCTGTCCGGAACCACCCGTCCTGGATGGCCTCCGCGGTCGCCTCGGGACGCTTGTAGTAGCCCTTCATGACGTTGTGGCCCTTGATCGCGATCTCTCCGACGGCGTCGGGCGAGTCCGTGAGCTCCGACCAGCCGACGGGATCGATCAGCTTCATCTCCACGCCCGGGATCGGAACCCCGATGGAGCCGGGCCGGGCCGGTTCCCCATACTTGCTGAAGCTGGCGACCGGCGAGGTCTCGGAGAGGCCATACCCCTCGAGGATCGTGACGCCGAACTGCTTCGCGAACTTCTTGTGCACCTCCACCGGCAGCGCGGCGCCGCCCGAGACGGCGACCCGGAGGTTCGTCGTGATCGAGGAGATGTCGACGCCCTCCTCCAGGGCGTCGAGCAGGGCCCAGTACATCGTCGGCACCCCGGCGAAGAACGTCACACCCGCCTTCATCATCAGGTCCAGTGCCGGGACAGCCCCGAAGCGCGGCAGCATGACGACGGTGCCGCCGAACGCGCAGGCGCTGTTCTGGATCACGGTCTGCCCGAACGAGTGGAACAGCGGGAGCACGCACAGGTAGGTGTCCGGGGCGTCGACGTCAACGTCGAACAGCGGCCCACAGGCCAGTGCGTTGTCGCGCATGTTGCGGTGGCGCAGCTCGGCGCCCTTGGGCTGCCCGGTCGTACCGGACGTGTACAGGATCACCGCGGTGTCGTCCTCGTCGGTGGCCACGGTCGCGAAGGTCGCGGGCTGTGCGGCCACGGCAGCCCCCAGCGTCTCCGTGCCGT
This sequence comes from Cellulomonas sp., assembly GCA_036384595.1. GTDB lineage: Bacteria > Actinomycetota > Actinomycetes > Actinomycetales > Cellulomonadaceae > Cellulomonas_A. The sequence continues at coordinate 9,440 of DASVMA010000165.1, forward strand.
CGATCGGCGACGCGGCGGCGGGGTCCGCGGTGATCACGAAGAAGTGCTCGCACGACTCGACCTGGCCGAACCCGGCGTACCCCTCCGCCCCGATCGGCAGCTCGGGCGTGCCCTGGAAGCAGAAGTACGCCTTCGCGTCCGAGTCGCCCAGGTGGTAGGCCACCTCGCGAGACCGCAGCAGCACGTTGAGCGGCACGACGGTCACCCCGGCCTTGAGGATCCCGAAGTACACGATCGTGAACGCCGGGAGATTGGGGCAGCTCAGCGCGACCTTGTCTCCTGGCGCGATCCCCCGGGCCACCAGCAGGTTGGCGACCTGGTTCGCGGCGCGGTCGACCTGGGCGTAGGCCAGGCGCGTTTCCCC
>DASVMA010000166.1:0-2522 GCA_036384595.1 Cellulomonas sp.
GACGACGACGTCGCCCGTCAGCGCGTCGCCGAACCGGGCGCTGGTCGCACCCGAGCCGAGGGCTGAGGCGGCCGCTGCCGAGTTCTGCGGGTCGCGGGCCAGGACCTGGACCGTCGCGCCTCCCTTGAGAGCGACAGTGGCGATCGCGGATGCCATCGAGCCGGCGCCGAGGATGCTGAACGTGGTCATGTCTTCCTCCAGGATTACTTGTTGATTTAACTAGCATGCTCCCGAATGGTTGATCCGTCAACTATCCGGCTACACTGCAGGCATGGACGACGACACGCGCTGGCTGACCCCGGACGAGCTGCGCGCCTGGACGCGCCTCGAGGCCGTCGTCGAGCTCCTGCCCGGCGCGCTCGACGGCCCGCTGCGCCGTGCAGCGGAGATGAGCCACTACGAGTACCTCGTCCTCGCCAAGCTCTCGGAGGCGCCTGAGCGGACGCTGCGGATGAGCGAGCTCGCGGCCCGGACGAACGCGACCCTGCCCCGGCTCTCGCACGTCAGCGCCAGGCTCGAGGCCCGTGGGTACCTCGAGCGGCGCACGTGCGCCGACGACCGGCGCGCAACCCTCGCCTCGCTCACCGACGCAGGGTGGCGCAAGGTCCTCGCGACGGCGCCCGCGCACGTCCGCTCCGTCCGCGACCTCGTCATCGACGCCCTGACACCCGAGCAGGTCGCTCAGCTCGACGCGATCGCCACCGCGGTCCTGTGCCGGCTCGACCCCGAGGACCACCTGCGCATGCTCGGACCGGCGCCGACGACGGCAGCCTGAGCGGCTCGCCGCCCTACCCGCGACCCTGGTTCGGGACGTGTCCCGCGTCGAAGACGTTCTCGCCGAGCCCCGCAAGGAAGTGCGGCCCGTTCGCGGCGAGCTCGACGTCGAAGGTGTCCTTCCACGTCGAGAACGGCGCTCGCGAGAGCCCGTCGTTCGCGAACCGGCGGTCGTCCGTGACCTCGGTGACGCAGAACGCCGGGATGTGCAGGTCCGTGACCGGCCCTCCCCGCTCGCACTCGGCGACGATCAGCGGCCGGTTGAGCCCGCCGAACACGTCGACGACCCAGCCGTCCCCACCCAGCCAGATCGCGTAGCGGTTCTTGATGATCCGCGACCCCGCGAGCTTGATCATCTCCAGGCCGACCGAGAGGTCGATCTCCCGCTCCGCCTCGTACCGCGTGCCCTCGACCATCGGGCCCTTGACGGTCAGCGCGCAGAAGTCGAACTCGCTGCCCAGCTCGTCGAGCAGCGCGAGCTCGTCCTCGGTCCCGTCGAGCTCGACACGTGCCGAGCTCGACTGCACCCGCATCCGCAGCGCGTAGCCCTGCTCGGCCATGAAGTAGCTCTGGACGATCAGGACGGGGGCAGGTTCGTCGAGCAGCTCGCGCGGCATGTCCCGGACGAAGAACCGGCGTTCGAACTCGAAGTCGCCGTACCCGTTGTCGCTCACGCCTTGCACGCTACCCGTGTGCCCGGGTCCGCGTCCTGCGGGGGGTCGACGCAGCTCTACGACGCGGCCGTCACGTGCAGAGCCGCTGCCACCGTCGCAGCCTCGTCCGGTGTCGTCGTCGCGAGCCGGAACCGGCCACCGGTGATCGGAGCCATGACGTGCGCAGCCGAGAGGACCTGACCCGCCACCAGGATGGCGAGGTCGTTGCCCTCGGCTCCGCGCGTGACGTCGGCGAGCTTCGCCTTGCCCGAGTCGTCGAACTCCATGTCGAACACCCGCCCCGCTGCGTCACCCGCACCAGTCCAGGCGGTGACGGCGGTCGGCGTCACCTCGCCGAGCGACGCGCCCACCTGATAGGTCGTGGTGCCCGACACGCCGCACGCACTCCCGGGGGCGCTCGATGCCAGTGGCGGCTCGCTGCACGGTCCGTCGGTCGACGACTCGACGAGACGCAGCTGCAGCGTCGCCTGCGCTGATGCCGGCAAGCTGCTGGTGGCAGCGGAGCCGCTCGTGGCACCGGAGATGCTCGCCGCGCTGCTGGCGGCCGAGGTACCGCCGACCGAGCCGCACCCGCCAAGGAGGAGCGTCGCAGCGACAAGGACGACGGGCCACGCGGCCGACCGGACTGGCATACGAGCATCATCGCGGGCGCCCGCCACCTGCGTCGGTGGATTCGTCCTCAGGATTCCGTGCGGCGGACGGCACGGCAGCTTGGCGTCCCAGGGCCGAGACGACGAACGGCGCCTGACCCGTGGTCAGACGCCGTTCGATCGGGTGGAGCTGAGGGGATTCGAACCCCTGACCCCCTGCATGCCATGCAGGTGCGCTACCAGCTGCGCCACAGCCCCGTGACCCACCCCGGAGGGAGAACCACCACCCTTGCGGGCGTCGTGAAGTCTAGGCGGAACCTTGCCCTCAGCGCTAATCGGGGTCCCGGACCTCGCGGTCGGGCCCAGCGTCCCAGTCGGCGGAGGCGTCGGTGGGCCCCAGGTTGTAGCCCGTGAGCCGCCAGGTGGGCCCGAGGTTCCCGCGGCCGAGCCGCAGCTCGGCCCAGTGCGCGTTGCTGACGCCGAC
>DASVMA010000167.1:0-2352 GCA_036384595.1 Cellulomonas sp.
TTCGTCGACAGCATCATCGACTCCGCCCTCGCCCCGGGCTGGCACGACGTCGAGCTGGTGACCGCCGGTGGTCGCACCGCGACGGTCCCGGTGATCGTCATCGATCCCGACACGCGCTTCGGGGTCGTCAGCGACATCGACGACACCGTCATGATCACCCGGCTCCCGCGGCCGCTGATCGCTGCCTGGAACACGTTCTTCCGGCACGACAGCGCCCGAGAGCCCGTCCCCGGGATGGCCGAGCTCTACCGCCGCGCGTTCGGGGCGAGCGGCGAGGTCCCGGTCATCTACCTCTCGACAGGTGCATGGAACGCGGCCCCGGCGATCGGCCGGTTCCTGCGCCGGCACGGCTACCCGACCGGGCCCCTGCTGCTCACGGACTGGGGACCCACGAACTCCGGCTGGTTCCGCAGCGGTGCCGAGCACAAGCGCGCCGCGCTGCGCCGGCTTCTCACCGAGCTGCCCAGCATCCGATGGGTCCTCGTGGGGGACGACGGGCAACGCGATCCGCAGATCTATGCGGAGGTCGTCCAGGAGCACCCCGAGCGCGTGCTGGCCGTCGTGATCCGCCAGCTGTCAGGAGCCGAGCAGGTGCTCGCCCACGGCGCGCCCGCCCCCGCGGCCGGCACTGCGAGCGCGGAGGCCCGCACCCGCCAGGCGGACGTCCCCGTGCTGCAGGGCGCGGACGGGACGGCCCTGCTGCGCGCGTGGACGTCCCACGGCCTCGGCCTCGACTAGGCCGTCAGAGCCGCTCGGGGTCGTCCCACTCCTCGGTGCTCGCGATCGCCTCGTCGTCGGGCTCGAGCTCGACGGCGAGCAGCGAGCGCGGGGCGTGCGCCGGGTCGCCGCCGGCGCGGGCGTCCTCGGCACGCACCTCGTCGTCCGACGGTGTGCGGTCCGCGAGGTGCTCGGCGGCGGGGTCCGAGGTGAGGTCCGCGTGCCTGCGCCGCGCGCCACCGGTTCTACGACTCATGTCATCGGTTGTACCTCGTGGACGCGCGCGGCGCACCCGGTCGGGGCGATCTGGCGCGAAGCGACCTCGCGCGACCCTGCGCAGGGGCCGGCCGGGTGCGACAGTGGCCCGATGAGCAACCTCGACGCCCGGCCGGACGAGACGCTGTGCCACCCGGCTCTGGTGCGCGGACCCGTCAACCGCCTCCTGGAGGCCCGCGAGGTGCCGCTCGGCGGCGTGCGAGCCATGCACGTGCGGCGCACGCTACCGACCCGCGACCTGCCGCTGGTCGGCGCCTGGTGCTTCCTCGACACGTTCGGGCCCGAGCACGTGGACATGCGCGTGCTCCCCCACCCCCACATCGGCCTGCAGACGGTGACCTGGCCGCTCGCGGGCGAGATCCACCACCGCGACAGCCTCGGGAGCGACGTCGTCGTCCGACCCGGGGAGCTCAACCTCATGACCGCCGGGCACGGGGTCTCCCACTCCGAGATCTCGCTCGGCACGGGTCAGCTGTTGCACGGGGTGCAGCTGTGGGTCGCGCTGCCGGCAGACGAGGCCGACCAGGCGCCCCGCTTCTCCCAGCACCGCGACCTGCCTGTCGTGACCGGCGACGGCCTGGCGGCCACGGTGCTCGTCGGGGAGCTCGGCGGCCGCACGTCACCCGCGCGCGTGGGCACGCCGCTCGTCGGCGCCGACATCACCGTCGACGCCGCGACCAGGGCGATGCTGCCGCTGAACCACCGGTTCGAGCACGCGGTGCTCGCCCTCGAGGGCTCGGTCACGGTCGACGGCACCGAGCTGTCGCCCGGACCGCTGCTCTACCTGGGGGCGGGCCGGGACCACCTGGAGGTGGCGAGCGCCGACGGGGGGCGGGTGCTCCTGATCGGCGGCGAGCCGTTCGCGGACGACCTCATCATGTGGTGGAACTTCGTCGGGCGCAGCCACGACGAGATCGTCCAGGCGCGCCGTGACTGGGAGGAGGACGGACGTACGCGCTACGGGCTCGTCCCGGGGCACGGCGACGAGCGGATCCCCGCACCTGCGCTGCCGAACCTTCGCCTCACGCCGCGTCGTCGGCGCGAGGACGCGGATGGCGTCGCGGCAGATCCAGGCCCGCAGGCGTGACCGGGCCACCCGCCGGTTCGGCTACGACGGCGCCGGCTCGCTCCGCGTCACCTCGACCGGCCCGTGCGCCCCGTGCACGACGGCTCGACTCACCGAGCCGAGCAGGAGGCTCGCGAGCCCGCCCCGCCCGCGAGCGCCGACGACGACGAGCCCGGCGTCGCTCGACGCCTTGACCAGCGCGTCGACCGGCAGCCCGACCGGCAGCTCCCACTCGACGGGGATGTCGGCGTGCCGCGCCTGCCACCACTCGCGGGCCTCGGCCTGCGCGCGCT
>DASVMA010000168.1:0-3936 GCA_036384595.1 Cellulomonas sp.
TCCCGCCGGCTCGCACCGCGCGACGTTCGAGCCGGCGACCCGGCGGACCTCGACGACCACCGGAACCCGCGTGGGCCGGTTGACCTGGCCGTTCGTGGCGCTGATGCTGCTGCTGATCGCGTTGCTCGGCGCGGCCCTCGCCCAGGCGTTGACGCGCGCGGACGGCCCGTCGTCCGACCCGACGGGCGGCTCAGCGGCGCTGGCGGTCGCAGAACACCGCTTGCGCGCGGACCGCGACGGATACCCTCGTCCTCGGACCGAGGATGGGATGATCTCCGAGAGTGTGCCGGGCGATCCCGACACCCTGACAACAACGAAGGACGCCTAGTGGTGGACGAAGGTTCCCGGATCCTCGCCGGACGGTACGCGGTCGGTGAGCTCATCGGGCGCGGCGGGATGGCCGAGGTGCACATCGGCCACGACACGCGGCTCGGGCGCACCGTCGCGATCAAGGTGCTCCGCTCCGACCTGGCCCGCGACCCGTCCTTCCTCGCCCGGTTCCGGCGCGAGGCGCAGGCGGCCGCGTCGCTCAACCACCCGGCCATCGTCGCGGTCTACGACACCGGCGAGGACCTCGTCACCGAGGCGTCGGGCGTCGTCGCGCACGTGCCGTTCATCGTCATGGAGTACGTCGAGGGCCACACGGTCCGGGACATCCTGCGCGACGGCAACGCCGTGCCGATCGACGAGGCCGTCGAGATCACCGCGGGCGTGCTGTCGGCCCTCGAGTACTCCCACCACGCGGGCATCGTCCACCGCGACATCAAGCCCGCGAACGTCATGCTCACCCCGACCGGCGCGATCAAGGTCATGGACTTCGGCATCGCCCGCGCCGTGGCCGACTCCGCCGCGACGATGACCCAGACCCAGGCCGTGATCGGCACCGCGCAGTACCTGTCGCCCGAGCAGGCCCGCGGCGAGCAGGTCGACGCACGCAGCGACCTCTACTCCACCGGCTGCCTGCTCTTCGAGCTGCTCACCGGCCGTCCGCCGTTCATCGGGGACTCTCCCGTGGCCGTGGCGTACCAGCACGTCCGCGAGGCCGCCCCGACGCCCAGCTCGTTCGCAGCCGACGTCCCCGAGACCCTCGACCGCATCACGCTCAAGGCGCTCGCCAAGGACCGCGACGACCGCTACTCGTCGGCCGCCGAGTTCCGCGCCGACCTCGAGTCGGCCGCGCGTGGCGGACGCGTCGCCGCACCGCCGATCAGCGCGTTCGCCGTGGGCGCTGCTGCGTCCGGTCCCGCGACGCAGGTCCTGTCGCCTGCGGCCGCGGCGACGGCCTCGACGCAGATCGTGCCCGCCGGTGCGAGCCCGTGGGCGCCGACGACGCCGGGCGCGACCGGAGTCCTGCCGCAGTCGCGCCAGACCGAGGACGAGGAGCCGCCGCGCCGGCGCTGGCTGCTGTGGACGCTCCTGGCGGTCGCCATCCTCGCGATCGCCGGGATCTTCGCGCTCATGCAGGCCAACGCGAACAAGGTGCAGACGCCGACGACGGTGACCGTCCCGACGGTGGCGAACCTCACGGAGGCGGAGGCGAGGTCGAAGATCGTCGGCCTCGGCTTGCAGTTCGACCGGCAGGTCGAGGCCAGCGCGAAGGTCGCAGCGGGCAACGCGACCCGCACCGATCCGGTGGAGGGCACGGCTGTCCCGGAGAAGTCGAGCGTCAAGGTCTTCATCTCGACCGGCCCCGACTCGGTGAAGCTCGGGGATCTCAGCGGTCTCACGCAGGACCAGGCGCGCGCCCAGCTCAAGGACCTCGGGCTCACGGTCGGCAACGTGACGCCCGTCGACGACCCGGCCCAGCCGCAGGGCAAGGTCCTCAGCACCGACCCGCCCGCGGGTTCGCCGGTGCCGGCCGGCTCTGCGGTGAACCTCTCGATCTCGAGCGGCAACGTGCAGCTGCCTGACCTCGTGGGCAAGACCCGTACCGAGGCCCAGGGCATCCTGACGACGCTGCATCTGACGGGCAGCATCACGAATGTCGAGTCCGCCAACAAGACGCCCGACACCGTCCTCGCGCAGGACCGGCCACCGGGGCTCATCCAGCAGGGCAGCACCGTCAGCCTCTCGGTCGCGATCGCGCCGACGACCGTCACGATCCCGGACGGGCTCGTCGGCAAGACGTACGCCGAAGCGGCCGCACAGCTGCAGGCACTCGGGCTGCAGGCGTCGCAGAACCTGGTGACGAGCGCCGACTACGCCGCAGGGATCGTGACGTCGTCGAACCCTAACAAGGGCGCGATCGTTGCCCCGGGCTCGACTGTGATCCTCAACGTGTCGCAGGGTACGACCGGGGGCACGCCCGCGCCCACCACGACCACCCAGCCGACCAAGTAGCCGCGACAAGCGCACGGCGCGCCCGCCGCGAGCAAGCCCCTCAGAAGGGGCTCGGCTAGCTCGCGGCGGGGGCTGCTGTCGTCCGGACCAGCGGGTGCAGCCCGACCGAGCGCTCGAGCGCCTCGGTGTCCCCACACAGGGCCAGCCAGTTCGCGAGGATCCGGTGCCCGCCCTCGGTCAGCACGCTCTCCGGGTGGAACTGCACGCCGTGCAGCGGCAGCGTCCGGTGCTGCAGGCCCATGATGATGCGGCCGTGCGCGCTCTCGACGGTGGCCGTGACCTCGAGCTCGTCGGAGAAGGTGCCGTCGACGACCGCGAGCGAGTGGTACCGCGTCGCGGTGAATGGGCTCGGCAGCCCGGCGAGCACGCCGGCGCCCTGGTGGATGACCTGGCTCGTCTTGCCGTGCATGAGCTCGGGCGCGTGCGTGACGGTCCCGCCGAACACCTCGCCGAGCGCCTGGTGCCCGAGGCACACGCCGAGCATCGGGATCCCGGCCTCCGCACAGTCGCGGATGACCTGCAGGCTCGCGCCGGCCTCGTCCGGTGTGCCGGGTCCGGGGGAGATGAGGACGCCGTCGAACCCGGTGCGCTCCTCGACGGGGGGAACCGCGTCGTTGCGGACCACGACGGTCTCGGCGCCGAGCTGCGCGAGGTACCCCACGATCGTGTAGACGAACGAGTCGTAGTTGTCGACCACCAAGATCCGGGTCATCAGGGCCCCACAGTCGTGTTGTTGAACGGCATGAACGGCGCGATCGCCGGGAACAGCCACGTGAAGCATGCCGCGACGACCGCCGCCGCGAGGACGACGAGGATCGCGACCCGGACGGCCGTCGAGCCCGGCAGGTGCCGCCACAACCACCCGTACATCAGGATCCTCCGGCGATCTCTGCAGGAACACCGTCGGAGACTGGCGCCCAGTAGTCAAGCACGCCGTGCACGATGAACCGCTCGCGAGCCGAGAACATCGGGTGGCACGTCGTCAGGGTGATCGAGCGCTCGGTCGGTGCGGCTCCCGGCTTCCCCGGGACCGGGGCGATGACCGCGACGTCCTGGGGACGGACGATCTCCGTCGACGTCACGCGGTACACGTACCAGGTCGTCGCGGTCCGGACGACGATGGGGTCGCCGACCTGCAGCTCGGCGACGCGGTTGAAGGGTTTGGCGTAGGTCGTCCGATGCCCGGCCATGGCGAAGTTCCCGACGGCCCCCGGCATCGCCGTCCCGGGGTAGTGGCCGATCCCGAGGGCGTCGAGCACCGTCGCCTTGTCGACACCCTGGCTGACGGGACGCTGGGGCTCACCGGACCAGCGCGGCACCTGCAGCGTCGCGAACGTCGTCAGGAGGGCAGGTTCCGCCTCGACGGGCGGGTCCTCGCCCCGACGGGGTGCGGCGATGACCGGGCCGGCCGACGCACCCGGCGTCGGCGCTGCGGCGGACGGTGCGGCCGTGGGCGCCTGGGCCCAGTCGAGGTTGCGCACGATCTCGGCCTGCGCGCGGTTGCCCTCGACGTCGGTCCACCACAGCTGCCACACGAGGAACGCGAGGAGCAGGACGCCGGCCGTGATCAGCAGCTCGCCGACGACCCCGAGCCCG
>DASVMA010000169.1:0-4282 GCA_036384595.1 Cellulomonas sp.
GCAGGGGCGCATCGCACCCGAGCTGGCCGCTCTCCGGCGGTCGGACGCCGACCTCGCCGAGGCCACCGACGCGGGCGCGGGCCCCGCTGCGCTCGCTGCGGCTCTCGGGTCGCTCGCTGTGGGCGTCGCCGTGCTGTCCGCGCTGCTGCTCGGCATCCCTGCGGTCGCTGCCGGCGTCCTGGCACCCGTCGCGCTCGCCGTCGTCGTCCTGACGCCGCTCGCCGCCTTCGAGGCGACCTCGGTGCTGCCAGCAGCCGCCATCCAGGTGCACCGGTCGCGGGCCGCCGCGGCCCGGGTCATGGCGCTGCTCGACGAGGCCGAGGCGGGGAGCTTCCCGGACCACACGGTGCAGGGCCCGACGACCGACGCTCCGAGTCTCGTGGCACGAGGCCTCGCGTGCGCCTGGCCTGGGCACCCCCCGGTCGTCACCGGGCTCGACCTGGAGCTCTCCCCCGGTCGCTCGATCGCGATCGTCGGCCCGAGCGGCACCGGCAAGACCACGCTCCTGCTGACGCTGGCCGGCCTGCTGCCGCCCTACGCTGGCACCGTCGAGCTCGGCGGCGTCGCGGTGGCGTCACTCCCCCGCGAGACCGCTGCCCTGGGCGTCGCGCTGACCGCCGAGGACGCGCACGTCTTCGCCACGAGCGTGCTCGAGAACCTGCGGGTCGCCCGCGGCGACGTGACCCCCGACGAGGCGCGGGACGCACTCGGCCGGGCCGGGTTGACGGCCTGGCTGGACGGGCTGCCCGACGGCGTCGACACCCTGCTCGGCACGGACGCGCAGAACGTCTCGGGAGGTGAACGGCGGCGCCTCCTGCTCGCCCGGGCCCTCGTGGCACCCGCGCCGCTGCTGCTCGTCGACGAGCCCGGCGAGCACCTCGACCGGGCCACCGCCGACCTCCTGGTCCGAGACCTGCTCACCCAGAGCGCCGCCGGCGCAGGGGTGCCAGCGCGGACCTCGACGGACCGCCCTCGCGGCGTCGTCGTCATCACGCACCGCCTGACGCCGCTCGATGCGGCTGACGAGGTCGTGCTGCTCAACGACGGGCGGGTCGAGGCCCGCGGGACCCACGCGGAGCTGCTGCGCACCCACGACGGCTACCGTGAGGCGATAGTGACTGAGCAGGACGACGACCCGGAGGACGCATGACCACGCGCGACGACGCCCGCGAGGCGGTACCGCCCGTCGAGGTCGGCACGACCCGGACCGAGAAGGGTCCTGCCGACCTCCTCGACGCCGTCCTGTCCGTCGCGAGCGGGCTCGACCTGCCCGGCGTCCTCGAGCGGTTCGTCGCGGCGAGCGTCGAGCTGACGGGGGCAGGCTTCGGCGCGCTCAACGTGCTCGACGCGCGGGGCGCCTCGACGACGTTCGTGCAGGTCGGCATCTCCCCGGCAGTGGCCGCGATGCTCCGCCACGCGCCTCACAACGTCGGGGTGCTGGGCCAGATCCCCGACGAAGGCGTGCTCGCGCTCGACGACCTCACGCACCACCCGGCGTTCCAGGGCTTCCCGGCCAACCACCCCCCGATGGGCGCATTCCTCGGCACCGCCGTCCGCGTCCGCGAGAAGGTCTACGGCTACCTGTACCTCGCGGACAAGCAGGGCGGGTTCACCGTCGCGGACGCCGACGTCGTGATCGCGCTCGCCGCGTCGGCCGGCGTCGCGCTCGCGAACGCCCAGCTCTACGCGAACGCAGCACGCCGCGAGCACTGGCTCCGTGCCGGCCAGGACATCACGACGATGCTGCTCTCGGGCGCGGACGAGGAAGAGGCCCTCGCACACATCGCCGCCACGGCACGCGAGGTCGCCGGCGCCGACACGGCCGCCCTGGCGCTCCCCGGCGTCGGTGGTGAGCTCGTCATCGAGCTGGCCGACGGCCACGCTGCCGAGAGCCTCATCGGCTCGGTCATGCCGTCCGACGGCCCGTCGTGGTCGGTCATGGGCGAGGGGCACGGCCTGCTCGTCGAGTCGCTGTCGCAGTCCCGCGTCGTGCGGGTCCTGCCGATGCGGGCCTTCGGGCCGGCGATGTTCGCCCCGCTGCAGACTTCCGGTCGCGGGGTCGGCGTCCTGATCCTGATGCGCCGGATCGGCGGCTCCGCGTTCGAGTCGAGCGACCTGGTGACCGCAGAGTCGTTCGCGGCCCAGGCGGCGCTCGCCTTCGTGCTCGCGGAGGCGCGGCACGCGCAGGATGTCGCGGCCCTGCTGGACGAGCGCGAGCGGATCGCTCGCGACCTGCACGACCTCGCGATCCAGCAGCTCTTCGCGACCGGCATGCAGCTCGAGACGGTTCGCCGGCGCGCGGCCCGCGGCGTCGACCCCAGCGAGCTCACGAGCATCGTCGAGGACGCGCTCGACAACGTCGACGCCTCGGTCCGGCAGATCCGGCAGATCGTCTACGCGCTGCGGGACCCCGACGCGGCGAACGGCATCGTCGAACGGCTGCGCCGCGAGGCGTCGCTCGCACGGACCGGGCTCGGCTTCGCGCCGTCGTTCGTGGTGATGCTCGACGGCGAGAGCGTGCCCGACGGCGACTACATCGAGGCGGACCAGATCGACGCACGGATCGGTCCCGACCTGACCGACGACGTCGTGGCGGTCGTCCGGGAGGGCCTCGCGAACGCCGCACGCCACGCGCAGGCGTCGTCGGTCGCCGTCAGGGTCATCGTCAAGGGTCAGGGGCCGACCGGGACCGTCATCGTCGAGGTCGAGGACGACGGTGTCGGGCTCCCCGCGATGCGGGCGCGCCGCTCCGGGACCGGCAACCTGGCGGCCCGCGCACGGCAGCACGGCGGCACGTTCACGCTCGGGGCGTCCCCCGCAGGGCGAGGCGCCCTGCTGACGTTCGAGGTTCCGCTGGGCTGAGGCCGCGGTGGCCGGCGCGGCGTCGCGCAGGACCCCGGCGTGCAGCGGCGGTTCAGCAGCGGGTCAGTGGTTCGTCTCGGCGCGCCAGCCGGAGTGCTTGCGGGCCGAGACCCACGCGGCGACCTGCGTGCGACGCTGCAGACCCATCTTCGACAGCAGCGACGTGATGTGGTTCTTCACGGTCTTCTCGGCAACCCCGAGACGCTCCGCGATCTCGCGGTTCGACAGGCCCTCGCCGATGAGGTCGAGCACCTTGAGCTCGCTCGGCGTGAGGTTCTCGGTCGGGTCGTCGTGGCCGGCCCGGCGACGCGTCACCGTGCGCTCGTCGAGCAGCGTGCGCCCCGAGGCGACCGCGCGGATGACGTCCGTGATCTCTGCGCCCCGGACGCTCTTGAGCAGGTAGGCGGCAGCGCCCGCATCGAGCGCCTCGGCGAGCGCGTCGTCGTCGTCGAACGAGGTCAGGACGATGGCGCGCGCGTCGGGGAGGGTCTCCCGCGTCCGCTTCAGCAGGTCGATCCCCGTGCCGTCGGGCAGCTGGAGGTCGACGAGCAGGATCTGCGGGTGGACGAGTGCGGCGCGGCGGACGCCGTCGGCGACGGAGCCCGCCTCAGCGACGACCGTCATCCCCTCGGTCCGTTCGACCACCTCGGCGATGCCTCGCCGGACGACCTCGTGGTCGTCGACGATCATGACGGTGATGGGACCGGTGCGGTCGGCCTGCGGGGCGGGCGTCGTAGGTGGCACGGTGGCATCGTATCCAGAGCGCGCCCGATCCCCGACACCGACTCTCCCGCTGGACGCGCGGACCCTGCAACGACGCCCGTGGAGGACGACCTGTGACGACCGTGCTGCTACCCCTCGGCATCGAGCTCGACCCTGCACTTCCCGAGGGCGTGCAGGCGGTGCGCTACGACGTCCGCGCGCCCGTCCCCGCCGAGCACGTCGATGCGGAGGTGCTGGTCGTGTGGATGAACACGCCTGCTCAGCTCGCCGACTGCGCGCAGCGGCTGACGCGGCTGCGCTGGGTGCAGACGCTCGCGGCCGGCCCCGACGCGGTGCTCGACGCGGGCTTCGCACCCGACGTCGTCGTGACCAACGGCCGCGGCCTGCACGACGGCCCCGTCGCGGAGCACGCGCTGGCCCTCGTGCTCGCGGCCGCCCGGAGCGTGCCAGACCTCGTGCGTGCGCAGCACGAGCACCGCTGGGCCCGCGAGCTCGGCGGCGCGCAGCAGCTGGACCCGCCCGGTGCGTTCCGCACGCTCGACGGCGCTCATGTCCTGATCTGGGGGTTCGGCTCGATCGCCGCCCGGCTCGCACCGGTGCTCGCGTCGCTCGGAGCCCAGGTGACGGGCGTCGCCCGCGCCGCCGGTGAGCGCGCCGGGTTCCGGGTCGTGGCCACCGCCGGCGTCACCGCCGAGCT
>DASVMA010000170.1:0-2723 GCA_036384595.1 Cellulomonas sp.
CGCCGCGCGACGCCGCACCCAACCGTGGGCGGGCACCGACCGCCAGGTACGCGGCCGCGTCATGGCCTTGCTGCGCGAGGCGCTCGGTCCGGTCCCCGACTCGGCGGTCGACGCGGTCTGGCCCGACGCCCGCCAGCTCGAGCGGTGCGTCGACGGCCTGGTCACCGACGGACTGGTCGCCCGGATCCCGGGCCCCGGACCGGACGACCCGGTCGCCTACCGCCTGCCGGCCTGACCCCAGCGGTCCCGCCGGGGCCGCCCTCAGGCCAGCTCGAGCAGCATGCGGGTGTTGCCGAGCGTGTTGGGCTTCACCCGGGCCAGGTCCAGGAACTCGGCCACACCGTCGTCGTGCGAGCGCAGCAGCTCGGCGTAGACCTCGAGCGAGACGGGCGTGCCCTCGATGGGCTCGAACCCGTGGGCCCTGAAGAAGTCGACCTCGAAGGTCAGGCAGAACACCCGCTTCAGGCCGAGCTCGCGCGCGCGGGCGACCAGGGCCTCGAGCAGCGCGTGCCCGACGCCGTGCCGACGCTGCGTCCGGTCGACCGCGAGGGTGCGGATCTCGGCGAGGTCCTGCCACATGACGTGCAGCGCGCCGCACCCGATGACGTCGGGAGCGTCGTCGGTGCCCGCGTCGGCCACGAGGAACTCCTGGACGGCCTCGTAGTACCCGACCCACTCCTTCGCGAGCAGGATCCGCTCCTCGGCGTACGGCTGCACGAGCTCGCGGATGACGCGGACGTCCGCGGGGAGGGCCGGCCGGATGCGCAGGGGTGGGGTGCTCACGCCCCCAACCTACCGAGCGGCCTCCCGCACGCCGTTGCGCGGTCGCTGTGTCCGCGCGAGCTCGAGGAGGCCCGTCGCGGTCAGCTCGTCGACGACGAGGTCGGTGACCGTCCCGGCGCGGAGCGCGGCGAGCAGGGGGACGATCTTGCCGTCGCCCGCGGCGACGCACACGCGCCGCGGGATGCGCTGGAGGTCGGCCGGGGACGGCCCGGTGGCGCGCGCGTTGAGCGGTACGTCCGCCCAGGACCCGTCGGCCCGCAGGAACACCGTGCACACGTCGCCGACCACGCCCTCGGCGTGGAGCACCGCGAGGTCCTGGGCGTCGAGGTAGCCAGCCGAGTACACGTGGCTGGGGAGGGTCCCAGCGACGGCCCCGACCGAGAAGACGGCGAGGTCGGCGCGGGCCTGGACCTCGAGGACGCGACGCACGGACCGTTCGCGCCACATGGCCTGCTTGGTGTCGGTGTAGTCGAAGAACGCGGGCACCGAGAAGTGGTGCACGGTCGCGCTGAACGCTGTCCCGAAGCTGGAGATGAGGTCGTTCGCGTACTCGAGCCCGCCGTTGTGGAGGTTGGCGGCGCCGTTGAGCTGCACGACGATGCTGCCGCGGGTCGGCTTGGGGATGAGGTGGCGCGAGACGGCCGCGAGGGTCGTGCCCCAGGCGACACCGAGCACCATGTCGGACTCGAACCAGGACCCCAGCAGCCGGGCGGCGGCGCGCGCGACCTGGTCGAGGCGCTCGTTGTCGCCCGACGAGTCGGGCACCGGGACGACGTAGGCGTCGATCCCGAACGCAGCCTTGATGGACCGGCCGAGGCCGGGTGCACGCGTGCTCGCGGGCCGCAGCGTGATCTCGACGAGACCGGTGTCACGGGCCCGCTTGATGAGCCGCGAGACGGTCGACCGTGACGTCCCGAGGTGCCGCGCGATGACCTCCATCTTGAGGTCCTGGAGGTAGTACATCGAGGCTGCGCGGAGGACGTCCTGCTCGCGGTCCTCCGGTGCGCCGACTGGTGCACGTTCGTGCACAGGGGTTGCGCGTTCGTTCGTCACCCCCCGACCATAGCCATCACACCCAGGTTTAGGCACTGCCTGGGCCGAGGAAAAGACGGCAGGAGTCGGGCACACATGAGGACAGCAGCGCTGACGCCAGGACTGCGCGAGGATGCGTTCGCCGCCATGCGGGCGAGCGCGGAGGCCGGTCGCGAGCTCGACGTCCTGGTGATCGGCGGCGGCGTCACGGGCGCGGGCGTCGCGCTCGACGCCGTGACCCGCGGCCTGTCCACCGCGGTCGTCGAGGCCCAGGACTGGGCGGGCGGCACGTCGAGCCGGTCGACCAAGCTCGTCCACGGCGGCCTGCGCTACCTGCAGATGCTCGACTTCCACCTCGTCCGCGAGGGGCTCACCGAGCGCGACCTGCTGCTGTCCCGCATCGCGCCCCACCTGGTCAAGCCCGTCAGCTTCCTGTTCCCGCTCGAGCACCGGGTGTACCAACGGGCGTACATCGGCGCAGGCGTCGCCCTCTACGACTTCCTCGCGAGCTTCTCGGGCCACAAGCGCGTGCTTCCGCTCCACCGTCACCACACGCGCAAGGGCATGGAGCGGCGCTTCCCCGACCTGCGGC
Source organism: Cellulomonas sp. (assembly GCA_036384595.1). Taxonomy (GTDB): domain Bacteria; phylum Actinomycetota; class Actinomycetes; order Actinomycetales; family Cellulomonadaceae; genus Cellulomonas_A. The sequence goes on from DASVMA010000170.1 coordinate 2,408, forward strand.
ACGACGCCGCGATCGGTGCGATCGAGTACTGGGACGCGAGCGTCGACGACGCCCGGCTCGTGTCGACCCTCATCCGCACCGCCGTCTCGTACGGCGCGTACGCCGCATCCCGCACGCAGGTCGTCTCGCTGCAGACGACGTCGGGCGGCGCCGTCACGGGCGCCGAGCTGGTGGACCTCGAGACCGGCGAGCACCTCGAGGTGCGGGCCCGCCAGGTCATCAACGCGACCGGCGTGTGGACCGAGCGGACCGAGTCGCTCGCGGGCTCGGAGGGCGGGCTGCGGGTGCTCGCGAGCAAGGGTGTGCACATCGTCGT
>DASVMA010000171.1:0-2992 GCA_036384595.1 Cellulomonas sp.
GACGGTGCCCGCCGCGCCGGTCGCACGGCCCGCATCCACGTCAAGGTCGACACCGGTCTGGGCCGCAACGGCGTCACCCCCGACCGGCTCGAGGCGCTGCTCGACGCGGCCCTGCGCCTGCAGGCCGAGGGCGTCCTCGACGTCGTCGGGATCTGGTCGCACTTCGCGTTCGCCGACGAGCCGACCCACCCCACCGTGCTCGCCCAGGCCGAGGTGTTCGCCGGTGCCGTCGCGCTCGCGGAGCACCTGGGCGCCCGCCTCGAGGTCCGGCACCTCGCCAACTCGGCGGCCACGCTCACCAACCCCGCAGTCCACTACGACCTCGTGCGACCCGGCATCGCCGTGTACGGCCTGTCGCCCGTGCCGCAGCTCGGCGGCCCGGCGGACTTCGGCCTCGTGCCTGCTATGACGCTCCAGGCGGAGCTGGCGACCGTCAAGACGGTGGGCGGCGGCCAGGGCGTGTCCTACGCGCACGCGTACGTGACGCCCGGCGCCACGACGCTGGGCGTCGTCCCCCTCGGATATGCCGACGGGATCCCGCGGCACGCGTCGGGGTCGGCCGGTCAGCTGGGCGCGCCCGTGCAGGTCGGTGGGCGCCGGTTGGGGGTCGCCGGTCGCGTGTGCATGGACCAGTTCGTGCTCGACCTCGGGCCGGGCGCGCGCGAGGTCGCGGGCGACGGCGTCGAGCTGTTCGGCACCGGCGCCGAGGGCGGGCCGACGGCCGAGGACTGGGCCCGGGCGGCCGGGACGATCAGCTACGAGATCGTCACGCGGCTCGGGTCGAGGGTGCCGCGGGTGCATGTGGACAGGGAGGCGCCAAGCGTGGACGACGACGTGGCCACACCGGTCGCCGGGACGCGGATGGTCGGGCGATGACCGCGCGGACCGAGCCGGGCCAGGAGCTCTCGGCGGAGCAGCCCGCTGCTGTCACCGTCGAGCTCGCGGACGCCGACGCGACCCGCGCGTACGGCCGTGCGCTCGCCGGGGTGCTCCGCGCCGGTGACCTCGTCGTCCTCACGGGTGATCTCGGCGCCGGCAAGACGACCCTCACGCAGGGCATCGGCGCCGGGCTCGGCGTCCGGGGTCAGGTCGCGTCGCCGACGTTCATCATCGCGCGCGTCCACCCGCCGCTGCCGCAGACCGCGAGCACGTCGGAGACCTCGGCCGGGTCGTCCCAGCCGGCCGGGCAGCCGGGACCGGCCCTCGTGCACGTCGACGCCTACCGGCTCGGCTCGCTCGACGAGGTCGAGGCGCTCGACCTCGACACGAGTCTCGAGGACTCCGTCACCGTCGTTGAGTGGGGGGAGGGGCTGGTCGAGTCGCTCGCGGCGGACCGCCTCGAGATCTCGATCCACCGGCCCCGCGGCGGCACGACCGTCGAGGCCGACGGCGCGGACGAGCCTGACGAGGACCCCGCGGGCGGCACACGAACCGTCACGGTGCGTGCGGTCGGTCCGCGGTGGGCGGGAATCCAGCTGCCGTCCTGACAGTGGGATGCTGGGGTCGTGGCAGTCCTCGCACTCGACACCTCCGCTGCGGTCGCGGTCGCCCTCACCGACGACGCGGGTCGCCCGCTCGCCGCCCGCTCCGTGCAGGAGCACCGGCGCCACGCCGAGCTGCTCGCGCCCCTGATCAACGAGGTCCTCGCGGAGGCCGGCGTCGACCGGTCCGCGATCACCGCCGTCGTCGCCGGGACCGGTCCCGCGCCGTTCACGGGGCTGCGCGTCGGGCTCGTGACCGCGCGGGCGCTCGCCCTGGCCCTGGGCGTGCCGGTGCACGGCGTGTGCAGCCTTGACGCGATCGCCGCCCAGGCCGTGCGTGACCTGGCGCTCGCAGTCGGGACCGAGGTGCTCGTGGTGACCGACGCGCGCCGTCGCGAGGTGTACTGGGCCCGGTACCGCGTGACCGGGGCGGCGACGGACCCCGAGCACGCGATCGAGCTCGTGGCCGGGCCCGGGGTCGACCACCCGGCGGCTGTCGCCGCAGAGGGGGTCACACGCGTCGTCGCCGGCCGCGGCGCGACCCTCTACCCCGACGACCTTCCCGCGACTGCCGGTGCCCCGCTCGACCCGGACCCGGCCGAGCTCGCTCGGCTCGCCCTGCGCCGGCTCGCGTCCGACCCTGCCGCCGCACTGCCGACCGAGCCGCTGTACCTGCGCCGGCCCGACGTCGTGCCGCCGACAGCGCGCAAGCGCGTCCTCGGGTGACAGGGCTCGACCCGGGCGTCGTCGTGCGCCCGCTCACGCCGGCCGACCTGCCGGTCCTCGACGCGTTCGAGCGTGAGCTCTTCGGCCCAGGGGCGTGGTCGCGCGCCGCGCTCGCGGAGGAGCTGCACGGGCCTGGGCGCTGGTACGTCGGCGGGCAGGACGTCGCGACGGGGGAGCTCGTCGGCTACGCGGGGATGTCGTTCGACGGGGTCGACGCCGAGGTGATGACGATCGGCACGACCACCGGGCAGCAGCGGCGTGGCGTCGGGTCTGCCCTGCTCGCCGCGCTCCTCGGACACGCGCGCGAGGTGGGGGCGGCGAACGTCTACCTCGAGGTCCGGGTCGACAACGACGCGGCGCTGCGGCTGTACGAGCGGGCAGGCTTCGTGCGGATGGGCCGTCGGCGCGGGTACTACCAGCCGGAGAACGTCGACGCGTGGACGATGAGCCTGGCCCTCGGCCGCCCGGCCGCACCGACGGCACCGGGTGACGACGACAAGGAGCAGATCTCGTGAGCACCAGCGACGCGGCACGGACGGCGGTCCTCGTCGAGGCCCAGGAGCTCGCGGCACAGACCGCGAGCGGGCGCGCCCCGGTCCTTCTCGACGTGCGCTGGGCCCTGGGCCGGAGCGACGGCCACGCCGAGTACCTCGCGGGTCACCTGCCGGGCGCGGTGTACGTGGACCTGGAGACCGAGCTCGCAGCGCCGGCGACGCCCAGGGACGGCCGCCACCCGCTGCCGGACGTGACCTCGCTCGAGGCGGCCGCCCGGCGCTGGGGCGTGC
>DASVMA010000172.1:0-12123 GCA_036384595.1 Cellulomonas sp.
GGCCGCGAAGCCGGTGCCACGTCCGGCGCCGGCCCCTGCCAAGCCGACGGCGAAGCCTTCGTCGTCCGGCCGCTCTGCCGCCTCGGTCCCCTCCGAGGACGCTCAAGCCTGACCCGCACGACGAACGAGGGACCGCGTTCGGCCCCCCGCACGAACGAGCCGCGTGAACCTGCGCGACGCGACGAGAAGGAGACAACGGCAACCATGCCGAAGAACAAGACGCACTCCGGTGCCAAGAAGCGCTTCCGGGTGACCGGCAGCGGCAAGATCATGCGCGAGCAGGCCGGCAGCCGTCACCTCCTCGAGCACAAGTCCAGCCGCCGCACGCGGCGCCTCGCCGGTGACCTCGTCGTCTCCGCCGCTGACACCCCCCGGATCAAGAAGCTGCTCGGCAAGTGACCGGCGTGGGCGCACCCGCGCCCGGCCTCACTTGTGAGCCCCAACAGGCAAGGAGCATCACGTGGCACGCGTGAAGCGGGCAGTCAATGCCCACAAGAAGCGTCGTTCGACCCTCGACCGCGCTGCGGGCTACCGCGGCCAGCGCTCGAGGCTGTACCGCAAGGCGAAGGAGCAGGTCACCCACTCCCTCGTCTACGCCTACCGCGACCGCAAGAAGCGCAAGGGCGACTTCCGTCGGCTGTGGATCCAGCGCATCAACGCGGCAGCGCGTGAGCAGGGCATGACGTACAACCGCCTCATCCAGGGCCTCAAGCTCGCGGGTGTCGAGGTCGACCGTCGCGTCCTTGCGGACATGGCCGTCAATGACGCCCCGGCGTTCAACGCGATCGTCCAGCTCGCCAAGGACGCCATGCCGGCCGACGTCAACGCGCCGTCTGCGGCCTGACTCGTCAGCCGCACCACGCAGACTGCAGCACAGCACCCACGGACGCCCGGTCCATGCCCGAGCTGACGAACCCCCGCGCTGAGCGGGTGGCGTCGGTCAGGGCGTTGGCCGGGCGTTCGGCGCGTTCGCGCAGCGGCCGGTACCTCGTCGAGGGCCCCCAGGGTGTCCGCGAGGCTCTCCGCTTCGCCCCCGAGAGCGTCAGGGACGTGTACGTGACCCTGGCGGCGGCCGACCGGTACACCGAGATCGTGTCCGACGCGGTCGCGGCTCGCGTGCGCGTGCACACCGCCGCCCAGGACGTCCTCGAGGCGATGTCAGGCGATGCGCAAGGAGTCCTGGCGGTCCTCGACGACGCAGCGACGACGCTGGCGGCCGTCCTCTCCGCGGGGCCCCGGCTCGTCGCCGTCCTCGCGCACGTGCGTGACCCCGGCAACGCGGGTGCGGTCATCCGGGCTGCCGACGCGGCGGGGGCCGACGCAGTCCTGCTGACCGACGCGAGCGTCGACGTCCACAACCCCAAGGTCGTCCGCTCGACCGCCGGTTCGTTGTTCCACCTCCCGGTCGTGACGGGGCTGTCGCTCGAGGGCGCAGTGTCCGCCCTGCGCTCGGCCGGCCTTGCGATCCTCGCGGCGGACGGAGCCGGCGACCAGGACCTCGACGACCTGCTCGACGTCGCCGGGCCGGGCGCGCGCGACCGTGACCCGGGTGTGCCGGACCTGTCGCACGCCACGGCGTGGGTCTTCGGCAACGAGGCCTGGGGTCTGCCGGAGCAGGACAGGGCGCTGGCCGACGCCGTCGTGCGCGTCCCGATCCGCGGCCGCGCCGAGTCCCTCAACCTCGCGACGGCGGCGACGGTGTGCCTGTACGCGAGCGCCCGCGCGCAGCGGTGAGTGCCGTGCTGGGATGCTGATCGGATGCGCCTCTTCGTCGCCGTCCAGCCGCCCGAGCCCGTGCTGCACCATCTCGACCTTGCGCTGCGAACGGTCGCGACCGGTGTCGACACGGGCGACAGGTCGTCGCCGGTGCGGTGGACCGAGGCCGAGAACCGGCACCTGACCGCGGCGTTCTTCGGCGACGTCGCCGAGGCACTCGTCGGTGAGCTGGGCGACGCGGTCGACGCCGCGGTGACCGGGCTCGAACCCTTCGAGCTGCACCTGCGGGGCGCCGGGGTGTTCGCCCACCGGACCCTCTGGGTCGGGGTGGGCGGCGACGTGGACGCGATGCGGCGGTTGTCGGACGCGGTCCGCGACGCGGGCGCCGACCTGGTGGCTCGGTCGGACGACCGGGTCCGCTCGCGCCCCCACCTCACGGTCGGACGGGTCGATCCGTCGCTCCGTCGGTCGCGATCCAGGTGGACCCGGCAGGCGCAGGGTGAGGACCCGGCGGACGTGCTCGTGCGTGCGCTGGCCGTGTACGCCGGGCCGAGCTGGCTGGTCGAGGACGTGCAGCTGCTGGCCTCGCAGCCGGGAGCAGGGCGCGGCGGGGGACCGCTGTACACGCCCGTCCGCACGTACCGCCTCTCCGCGGCCTGACGGCCCGGCATCGTCGGTGCGAGAACCCGTGCGGCGCGCGCCAGTAGATAGACTCCCGTGCTGGCCGGTGCCCCGTCGGGCCGGCCGGCCAACCCGCCGCCTGGAAGGTCCGCATGCCCACGTCACCTCTGTCCCCGCTCGACGCCGACGGCATCGAGGCGGCACTCGCGCAGGCCTTCTCGGCGCTGACGGCGGCCGCCGACCTTGACGAGCTGAAGACCGCTCGGCTCGAGCACGTCGGCGAGCGCAGCCCGCTCGCGCTCGCGAACCGCGAGATCGGTCAGCTCGCGCCTGCCGACAAGGCCGCCGCCGGCAAGCTCCTCGGATCGGCTCGCGGCCGGCTCAACGCGGCCCTGGCCGACCGGCAGGCCGAGCTCGAGCTCGAGCGGGACGCACGCGTGCTGGTCGACGAGGCGGTCGACGTCACCCTCCCGGTCGACCGGGCACCGCGCGGGGCGCGGCACCCGATCGAGACCGTGCAGGAGCGCATCGGCGACATCTTCGTGGCCATGGGCTGGGAGATCGCCGACGGCCCCGAGGTCGAGGCCGAGTGGTTCAACTTCGACGCGCTGAACTTCGGCGTCGACCATCCGGCGCGGCAGATGCAGGACACCTTCTTCGTCGAGGCACCGGACGGCGAGGCCTCCGGGCTCGTCCTGCGGACCCACACGTCACCGGTGCAGGCGCGGACGATGCTCGAGCGCGACGTGCCGATCTACGTGGTGTGCCCGGGCAAGGTGTTCCGCACGGACGAGCTCGACGCGACCCACACGCCGGTGTTCCACCAGGTCGAGGGGCTCGCGGTCGACAAGGGCCTGACGATGGCGCACCTCAAGGGCACCCTCGACCACTTCGCACGGGCGATGTTCGGCGACGAGGCGCGGACCCGGCTGCGACCGTCGTTCTTCCCGTTCACGGAGCCCAGCGCCGAGATGGACCTGTGGTTCCCGCAGAAGAAGGGCGGCGCCGGCTGGATCGAGTGGGGGGGCTGCGGCATGGTCAACCCCCTCGTGCTGCGCGCAGCGGGGATCGACCCCGACGTCTACTCCGGCTTCGCCTTCGGGATGGGCATCGAGCGGACCCTGATGCTGAGGCACGGGATCGCGGACATGCACGACATGGTGGAGGGCGACGTCCGCTTCTCCCAGCAGTTCGGGACGGAGATCTGATGCCGCGCATCCCTCTGACGTGGCTCGCCGAGCACGTCGACGTGCCTGCGGGCACCACGGCCGCGCAGCTCGCGGCCGACCTCGTCCGCGTCGGCCTCGAGGAGGAGGCGATCCACCCGGCCGCCGTCACCGGACCGCTCGTCGTCGGGGAGGTCGTCGAGCTCACGCCTGAGCCGCAGAAGAACGGCAAGACGGTCAACTGGTGCCGTGTGGACGTCGGTGCGCTCAACGAGGTCGCCGAGGACGGGTCGCTGCGTCCGCGCGGGATCGTCTGCGGCGCCCACAACTTCGTCGTGGGCGACCGCGTCGTCGTCGCGCTGCCCGGAGCCGTGCTGCCCGGACCGTTCCCGATCGCGTCGCGCAAGACGTACGGGCACGTGTCCGACGGCATGATCTGCTCGGCGCGCGAGCTGGGTCTCGGCGACGACCACACCGGCATCCTCGTGCTCTCGCCGCTCGACGTCGACGCCGCGCCGGGCACCGACGCGCTCGGACTCCTCGGTCTGGGCGAGGAGGTGCTCGAGATCAACGTGACGCCCGACCGCGGGTACTGCTTCTCCATGCGGGGCGTGGCCCGTGAGTACGCGCACTCGACAGGTGCGGCGTTCACCGACCACGGCCTGGCGACGGCTGCCGAGCAGGGTCCGGCCGGCGGCGGTCTCGCCGTCGAGCTCGCCGACGACGCCCCGATCCATGACGTCGCCGGCGTGGACCGGTTCGTCGCGCAGGTCGTGCGCGGGGTGGCTGCGTCAGGCCCGTCGCCGGCGTGGATGCAGCGCCGGCTGAGCCAGGCCGGCATGCGTCCCCTCTCGCTCGCGGTCGACGTCACCAACTACGTCATGCTCGACCTGGGTCAGCCGCTGCACGCCTACGACCTCGCGCAGGTCGCCGCGCCGATCGTCGTGCGTCGGGCCCAGCCGGGGGAGACGCTCACGACCCTGGACGGCGTCGTGCGCGCGCTCGACCCCGAGGACCTGCTCATCACCGACAGCCCCGACGGCGAGCGGTCGGGGCGCGTCCTCGGCCTCGCGGGCGTCATGGGCGGTGCGACCAGCGAGGTCACCTCCGCGACGACCGACCTGCTCCTGGAGGCGGCCCACTTCGACCCGATCTCGATCGCACGGACGGCCCGCAGGCACAAGCTGCCGAGCGAGGCCGCACGACGGTTCGAGCGCGGCGTCGACCCCCAGCTGCCGCGCGTCGCGGTCGCGCGGGCAGCGGCGCTCCTCGTCGAGCACGGCGGCGGCACGATCGACGTCGCGATCACGGACGTCGACAGCACCCACGCACCCGCGTCGATCCGGCTTCCGCTGGCGATGCCCGGCCGGCTCGTCGGCGTCGACTACACCCCTGCCGAGGTTCGCGAGACCCTCGTCGAGATCGGCGCGGTCCTCACTGAGGTGCCCGGCGCGTCCGATGGCGCCGTCGAGGTGCTGCCGCCGACCTGGCGACCCGACCTCGCGGTCCCGGTCGACCTCGTCGAGGAGATCGCGCGGCTGCGCGGCTACGACGCGATCCCGTCGGTCCTGCCGACCGCCCCCGCGGGCCGCGGGCTGACCGACGGCCAGCGGACGCGCCGCTCGGTCGCACGCGCCTTGGCCGACGCGGGGCTCACCGAGGTCCTGAGCTACCCGTTCGTGGGCGTGGATCAGCACGACGCCCTCGCCCTTCCGCCCGACGACGACCGGCGCCGGGCGCTGCGTCTGGTCAACCCGCTGTCTGACGCGCAGCCGGAGCTGCGCACCAACCTGCTCGTCACCCTGCTCGACACGGCTCGCCGCAACGTCAGCCGCGGCATGTCCGACGGCGCGATCTTCGAGCTGGGTCTCGTCACCCGTCCGGAGGCCGGTGCGCCCGTCGCGCCGCGGCTGCCGGGTGGCATCCGTCCCACCGAGGCCGAGCTCGACGCGCTGCACGCAGCCGTGCCCGCGCAGCCGCGTCGCGTCGCCGGCGTCCTCGCGGGCGCCCGCGAGCGTTCCGGATGGTGGGGCGCAGGGCGTCGCGTCGACCACACGGATGCGATCGCGAGCGCACTGCTCGTCGCGCGCACGGTGGGCGTCGAGCTCGTCGTGCGGCCCGACACCGGCCACGCACCGTGGCACCCCGGTCGGTGCGCGCGCCTCGAGACGGTTGCCGGTGCGCTCGTCGGGCACGCGGGCGAGCTGCACCCGAAGGTTGTCGCCGCGCTCGACCTGCCGGCGCGCGCGGTCGCGTTCGAGGTCGACCTGGACGTCCTCCTCGACGCTGCGTCGACCGGCCCGCTCCAGGCGCGCGAGGTCTCGACGTTCCCGGTCGCGAAGGAGGACATCGCGCTGGTCGTCGACGCGGGCGTCCCGGCCGCCGACCTGGAGGCCGCGGTCCGGCTCGGTGCGGACGCGAGCCCTGCGGGCGAGGTGCTGGAAGAGCTGCGGCTGTTCGACGTCTACACGGGCGCACAGGTCGGCGACGGCCGGAAGTCGCTCGCGTTCTCGTTGCGCCTGCGTGCGGCCGACCGGACGCTCACCGCGGAGGAGGCCGCTGGCGTCCGGGACGCCGTGGTTGCCGAGGCGCACCGACGGTTCGGCGCCGAGCTGCGCGCGTAGCACCGTGGGGGCTCACCCTCGCGCCGGTCAGCTGGCGGCGCGAGGGAGCACGTCACGGGCGAGGGCTCGGTAGCCCTGCCTCGGACGTGGCGGGCTCAGATCCCGCAGGAGTCGTCGACGCACGCACCCGCGGCCTCGTCCGTCCCGGCGAGGGTCGTGAGCGGGTTCGCGTCCTGCCATGCGGCCTCGAGGAGGCGGCCGAAGACCTCGACGGGCTGCGCACCCGAGACGGCGATACGCCGACCTGCGACGAAGAACGGCACACCGGTCACACCGAGTGCGCGCGCCTCGTCCTCGTCGTGGCGGACGGAGTCGGCGGCACGATCGCCGGCGAGCACTGCCAGGACCGCGTCGTCGTCGAGCCCCGCGGCCGCGAAACCTGCCTCGGCGGCGATCTCGGCAAGCTCGGAAGGCGTCCCGAGGTCTCCGCCCCGCGTGAACTGAGCGGCGAAGAGCGCCTCGAGCGTGCGCTCGGCAAGGTCCGCCCCACCGTGCTCGCGTGCGACGTGCACCAGGCGGTGCGCATCGAACGTGTTGGCGGCGAGGGCTCGGTCGAAGTCATACACGAGCCCGTCACCCGCGGCGACCTCGGTGACGTGCGCGAACATCTCCCGGATCCGCTCCTCGGGCGCGTGCATGCGGGCCGACAGCGCGGCGATCTCGGGGACGCCCGGGCCGACCGGGGTCTCTGGCGACAGCTCGTAGGAGCGCCAGACGACCTCGACGTGGTCCCGGTGGGGGAATGCTTCCAGCGCGGCAGCGAACCGCCGCTTGCCGATGTAGCACCACGGGCAGGCGATGTCGGACCAGATCTCGACGACCACCGTGGGAGCGGCAGGGCGGCTCGTGAGGTCGGCTGAGGAGGCGAGCGTGGCTGATGAGGACGGGGTCACGGGAGCAGCAGGACCTTTCCGGTCGTGGCGCGCCCCTCGAGGGCGCGGTGGGCCTCGGCCGCGTCGGCCAAGGGGAACGTCGCGCCGATGCGGACGTCGAGCGAGCCGGCGGCGACCGCGGCGAACAGCTCTCCTGAGCGCAGCAGCAGCTCGGCGCGCGTCGCGATGTAGTGGCCGATGGTGGGCCTGGTCAGGTAGACCGAGCCGGCAGCGTTGAGCCTCTGGGGGTCGAAGGGCGGGACGGGCCCGGACGCGGCGCCGAACAGGGCGAGCCCGCCGCGAGGTCGCAGCGAGGCGAGCGACGCGTCGAACGTCGCTCGCCCGACGCCGTCGAACACGGTGTGGACCCCGGCGCCGTCGGTCAGTGCCCGCACGGCGATCGGGAGGTCGCGCGTGAGGTCCTCGAACTCGTCGTACCGGATGACGTGCGTCGCACCGGCGGCGCGCGAGAGCTCGGCCTTGGCCTCGGTCGAGACGGTCGAGATGACGCGCGCCTCGCGCGCGACCGCAAGCTGCGTCAGCAGCAGACCGACCCCGCCCGCGCCGGCGTGGACGAGGAGGTCCTGACCTGCGCTCACAGGGAAGGTCGATGTGACCAGGTAGTGGGCGGTCATGCCCTGCAGCAGCAGGGCCGCGGCGGTGGTCAGGTCGACCCCGTCCGGCACCGGAACCGCGGTGTCGGCGCGGACCGTCACGACAGTCGCGTACGAGCCCGAGGCGCCGGACGCCCACGCGACGCGGTCGCCCACGGCGAGCTCGGTGACACCTGGTCCGACCGCGAGGACCGACCCCGCACCTTCGCCACCCACGACGTGCGGGAACGGCATCGCATAGATGCCCTCCCGCTTGTACGTGTCGATGAAGTTGACGCCCGCCGCAGCGACCGCGACGGTCACCTCGCCGGGTCCCGGGACGGGATCGGGGAGCTCGACGAGCTCGAGGACGTCGGGTCCGCCGGGGGCGGTGGCTTGGATGGCGCGCACGCCTGCACCAACACCACCGTGGGCTGCATTCATCCCGTCGCCGGGCCCCACCTGCGCGGGTGCTGTGCGCGTCGGTCGGGCTGCGTCGTCTCACGATGTGTTCGGGGAGTCGCGGGTCGCCGTGGGAGCCGCACGATGGTGCTGCTCGGCAGGCACCGGCACCGCGCCGGACCACCAGGCGGAGGAGCCGCACGATGAACGTTGCAGCAGACACGACGTCGGACAAGAACGCGCAGTACGCGCACCCGGAACGGCTCGTCACCACGCAGTGGCTCGCGGACCACCTGGGGACCCCGGGGCTGGTCGTCGTCGAGTCCGACGAGGACGTGCTGCTGTACGAGACGGGCCACATCCCCGGCGCCGTCAAGATCGACTGGCACACGGACCTCAACGACCCGGACGTCCGCGACTACATCGACGGTGCGCGCTTCGCCCGCCTGCTGGGGTCCAAGGGCATCACGCGGGACACGACCGTGGTCGTCTACGGCGACAAGGGCAACTGGTGGGCGGCGTACACGCTGTGGGTGCTGTCGCTGTTCGGTCACGAGGACGTGCGCCTGCTGGACGGCGGTCGCAGCCTGTGGATCGCCGAGGGCCGCGCGACGACCACGGACGCGGCGCGGCCAACCGCGGTCGAGTACCCCGTCGTCGAGCGTGACGACTCGACGCTCCGCGCGTTCAAGGAGGACGTGCTGACGCACCTGGGCAACCCCATCGTCGACATCCGCTCGCCGCGGGAGTACAACGGCGAGCTCGCGCACATGCCCGACTACCCGAACGAGGGTGCGCTGCGTACCGGGCACATCCCGACCGCTCGTAACGTGCCGTGGGCGACCGCGGTCGCCGAGGACGGCACGTACCGGTCGAGGTCCGAGCTCGAGGCGATCTACCAGTCGGGCGGGCTCGGCCTGAAGGACGACGACTCGGTCATCACGTACTGCCGCATCGGCGAGCGCTCGAGCCACACGTGGTTCGCCCTCAAGCACCTGCTCGGCATCGAGCGGGTCCGCAACTACGACGGCTCCTGGACCGAGTGGGGCAACTCCGTGCGCGTCCCGATCGTCAAGGGCGACGAGCCCGGCGAGCTGCCCGGCTGACGACGCATGACCACCGGTGACGCGCGCCGCAGCGGGGGGTGGGAGGATCCCGGCATGGCTGATGACCGCTCCGCCGACGTCCCGGAGACCTTTGCGCGGATCCGCGACGAGTTCCTCGAGCTCTCCCAGGAGGACCGGCTGCTGCTCCTGCTCGACTTCTCCCGCGAGCTGCCCGAGCTCCCCGAGCGGTTCGCGAGCGCGCCCGAGCTGCTCGAGCGCGTCGAGGAGTGCCAGGCGCCGGTACGCGCGTTCACCGAGGTGGACGACGCCGGGATCGTGCACTTCTATGCGTCAGCGCCGCCCGAGGCACCCACGACCCGCGGGTTCGCCGCGATCCTGGCGGAGGGCCTGGCCGGCCTGACCGCCCAGCAGGTCCTGGCGCTGCCCGACGACTACCCGTTCACGCTCGGCCTGACGGAGGCGGTCAGCCTGCTGCGGCTGCGGGGGATGAGCGGCATGCTCACGCGCACGAAGCGTCAGGTCAGCGAGCAGCTGGCGATATAGGCATTACATGAACGTGCATCCGAGTGTATATTCATACGCATGACCTTCACCGTGGCCGTCGCCGGCGCGAGCGGCTATGCGGGCGGCGAGATGCTCCGCCTCCTGCTCGCGCACCCCGACGCCGAGATCGGCGCCGTCACGGCACACGCGAACGCCGGTACCCGGCTCGGTGAGCACCAGCCACACCTGCGCGCGCTCGCGGGTCGCGTGCTCGCCCCCACCTCCGTCGCCGAGCTGGCCGGCCACGACGTCGTGGTGCTCGCACTCCCGCACGGGGCGTCGGGCGCGGTCGCGGCCGAGCTGGGGGAGTCGTCCGTCGTCCTGGACCTCGGGGCCGACCACCGGCTCGTCGACCCGGCCGCGTGGGAGCAGTTCTACCGCAGCCCGCACGCCGGCACCTGGCCGTACGGCCTGCCCGAGCTGCTCCACACCGGCGAGCGGACGGCCGCCGCGCAACGGGCCGTGCTCGCGGGTGCGCGTCGGATCGCCGTCCCCGGCTGCAACGTGACGGCCGTGACGCTCGGTCTGGCGCCTGGTGTGGCCGCGGGCGTCATCGACGCGACCGACCTCGTCGCCGTCCTCGCCAACGGCTACTCGGGGGCGGGCAGGTCGCTCGCGACGCACCTGCTCGCGAGCGAGGCGCTGGGCGCGGCCCAGCCGTACGCGGTCGGCGGCAGCCACCGGCACATCCCGGAGATCGAGCAGAACCTCGCGGTCGCCGGTGCGGCCCGGGTCCGCATCTCGTTCACTCCCACGCTCGTCCCGATGTCCCGGGGGATCCTCGCGACTGCGACGGCCCGGCTCGCCGCCGACGTCGACCCGCGCGACGTGCGTGCCGCGTGGGAGGCGGCCTACGCCGACGAGCCGTTCGTCCACCTGCTTCCCGAGGGGCAGTGGCCGACGACGGCCGCGACCCTCGGAGCGAACACCGCGCTCGTGCAGGTCGCCGTCGATGAGCGCGCCGGTCGCGTCGTGACGGTCACCGCGATCGACAACCTCGTCAAGGGCACCGCCGGCGGAGCCCTCCAGTCCCTCAACCTCGCACTCGGCCTGCCCGAGACGACCGGTCTTCCGGTGAACGGAGTCGCACCGTGAGTGTCACCAGCCCTGCCGGGTTCCGCGCTGCGGGGGTGACTGCCGGCCTCAAGGTGTCCGGTCGGCCGGACCTCGCCCTCGTCGTCAACGACGGGCCGCTCCAGGTCGCCGCGGGCGTGTTCACGACCAACCGCGTCGTGGCCGCCCCCGTGGTGTGGTCGCGCCAGGCTGTCTCGGACGGCGTCGCCTCGGCGGTCGTGCTGAACTCGGGCGGGGCCAACGCGTGCACCGGGCCCGACGGGTTCGCAGACACGCACCGGACCGCAGAGCACGTCGCGACGGTGCTCGGTGTCTCAGCGGGTGACGTGCTCGTGTGCTCGACCGGCCTGATCGGCGAGCGGTTGCCCATGGGCACGTTGCTGGCGGGCGTCGACGCTGCGGCCGCGGCCCTGAGCCCCACGGGCGGCCCCGACGCGGCCGTCGCGATCATGACGACCGACACGGTGGCCAAGACCGTGCTCGTCGAGGGCGCCGGCTGGTCGGTCGGCGGCATGGCCAAGGGCGCCGGGATGCTCGCACCCGGACTGGCCACGATGCTCGTCGTGCTGACCACCGACGCGGTCGTGACGGCCGAGCAGGCCGATGCCGCACTGCGTGCCGCGACCCGCACGACGTTCGACCGGGTCGACTCCGACGGCTGCATGTCCACGAACGACACCGTGCTGCTCCTGGCCTCGGGCGCGTCGGGGGTGGCGGCGACGGACGGCGAGCTGACCGAGGCCGTCACGCAGGCTGCCGCCCAGCTGGCCCGCAAGCTCGTCGCGGACGCCGAGGGCGCGAGCCACGACATCGCCGTGACCGTGACCAACGCCGAGACGGAGGTCGCCGCGGTCGCCGTGGCGCGCGCAGTCACCCGATCGAACCTGTTCAAGGCCGCCGTCTTCGGCAACGACCCCAACTGGGGTCGCGTGCTCGCGGCCGTCGGGACCGTCCCGGTCGAGGTCGCCGCGTTCGACGCCGGTGCGCTGGACGTCACCATCAACGGCGTCCAGGTGTGCCGGGCCGGCGGCGTCGGTGACGACCGCGCGCTGGTCGACCTCGCAGCGGCCCGCGAGGTCCACGTGCTCGTCGACCTGCACGCGGGCGGCGCGACGGCGACGGTGTGGACCAACGACCTCACGCACGACTACGTCCACGAGAACAGCGCGTACTCCACATGACCGACGAGAGCCAGGACTTCGTGTTCAACACCCGCACCGACCTGCGCGCCGACCAGAAGGCCGAGGTCCTCATCGAGGCCCTGCCCTGGCTGCAGCGCTTCTCCGGCGCACTCGTCGTCGTGAAGTACGGCGGGAACGCGATGATCGACGAGGACCTCAAGCGCGCGTTCGCGCAGGACATGGTGTTCCTGCGGCAGGTCGGGCTGCGTCCTGTCGTCGTGCACGGCGGCGGTCCGCAGATCAGCTCGATGCTCGACCGGCTCG
>DASVMA010000173.1:0-3077 GCA_036384595.1 Cellulomonas sp.
TTCCCGGCACGGTCGACGACCGGGCCCTGCACGCGGCCCGTGAGCGCTCCGTCCACGACCTCGAGCCCGTTCGCGCGGTAGCGCGTGACGCCCAGGCGCCGGGCGAGCGGCCCGACGACCTCGAGGAAGCCGCCCGAGACGAGCGCGACGGGCCACCCCCGCCTCGTGAGCTCGGCAAGCAGCTCGGCCGCGCCCGGGGTCAGGGTGATCTCGGCCAGGACGTCCGTGAACACGCTGACCGGCAGACCAGCCAGCGTCGCGACGCGGGCGTGCAGCGACTCGGCGAAGTCCAGCTCGCCTCGCATGGCCCGCTCGGTGATGTCGGCGACCTCGGCGCGCGAGCCCGCGTGCTCGGCGAGGAGCTCGATGACCTCAGCGGTGATGAGGGTCGAGTCGACGTCCAGCACGACGAGGCGTCGGTCGTCCAGAACACGGGTCAACGGGGTCACGGAGGTGAGGGTAGTGCTCCGAGGCGGTGAGCGCGGCGACCGCTCAGGGTTCGATGACCGTCCCCTTCGGGACGACCGTGATGCCCGACTCCGTCACCGTGAAGCCCCGCGCGAGGTCGCGCTCACGGTCCAGACCGACGCCCGCCCGCTCAGGGACGATGACGTTCTTGTCGAGGATCGCCCGGTGCACCTGCGCGTAGCGGTTGACCTGCACGCCGTCCATGAGGACCGAGTCGGTGACCTGGGCCCACGAGTGCAGGTACGTCCCGGGGGACAGGATCGATCCCGAGACGGTCGCGCCGGAGACCAGCACGCCCGGGGAGACGATCGAGTCGGCAGCGTGACCGAGGCGCCCGGCGCCGGCGTGCACGAACTTGGCGGGAGGCAGGCCGGTGTAGCCCGTGTAGACGGGCCACTGGTCGTTGTAGAGGTTGAAGACCGGCTCGATCGAGATGAGGTCCTGGTTCGCGTCGAAGTACGAGTCGAGCGTGCCGACGTCGCGCCAGTAGTCGCGGTCGCGAGGCGTCGAGCCAGGCACGTCGTTGCGGATGAAGTCGTAGACCGCCGCGGTGCCTCGCTCGACGAACGCGGGGACGAGGTCCCCACCCATGTCGTGCCGGGACGTCGGGTTCTCGGCGTCGCGCGTGACGGCGTCGACCAGCGCGTCGGTGTTGATGACGTAGTTGCCCATCGAGGCGAGGATCTCGCCCGGTGAGTCCGCGAGGCCCACGGGGTCGGTCGGCTTCTCGCGGAACGCCGCGATGCGGGTCGGGTCACCCGGGACGGTCTCGATGACGCCGAACTGGTCGGCCATGGCGATCGGCTGCCGGATCCCGGCGACCGTGAGCTCGGCGCCCGTCTCGACGTGCTGGTCGACCATCTGGGAGAAGTCCATGCGGTAGACGTGGTCCGCACCGACCACGACGACGATGTCCGGCCGCTCGTCGTCGATGATGTTGAGGCACTGGTAGATCGCGTCGGCGCTGCCCAGGTACCAGTGCTTGCCGACCCGCTGCTGCGCGGGCACGGGCGCGACGTAGTTGCCGAGGAGCGTCGACATGCGCCACGTCTTGGCGACGTGGCGGTCGAGGCTGTGCGACTTGTACTGCGTCAGCACGATGACGTGCAGGTAACGGGAGTTCACGAGGTTCGACAGGGCGAAGTCCACCAGTCGGTAGATCCCCCCGAACGGCACCGCGGGCTTGGCCCGGTGCGCCGTGAGCGGCATGAGCCGCTTGCCTTCCCCACCTGCGAGGACGATTGCCAGGACGCGCGGCGCTGCCATGGCACGACCCTAAGCCCCCGGGGTGCTTGGCGCGATATCCGGCTCGCCACGCGCTAGCGTGTCGCCAGATGGGCCGGTGTGGCCGGGCCGGGGAGAGGGAGCGAACGTGCGCGTCGATCTGTTGACCCGGGAGTACCCGCCTCACGTGTACGGCGGTGCCGGCGTGCACGTGACCGAGCTCGCCGCAGTGCTGCGTCGCAGCATCGACGTCCGCGTGCACTGCTTCGACGGCCCGCGTGCCGAGGCCGGCGTGACGGGCTACGACGTCCCAGGGACGCTCGGTGGCGCGAACCCTGCGCTCGCGACGTTCGGCGTCGACCTGCTCATGGCCGACGGGGTCGCCGGCACGGACATCGTGCACTCGCACACCTGGTACGCGAACCTCGGCGGCCACCTCGCCGGGCTGCTGCACGGCATCCCGCACGTGGTCTCGGCGCACAGCCTCGAGCCCCTGCGACCGTGGAAGGCCGAGCAGCTCGGCGGTGGCTACGCCCTGTCGAGCTGGGCGGAGAAGACGGCGTACGAGGGTGCCGCGGGGGTGATCGCCGTGAGCGCCGGCATGCGCACCGACATCCTGCGCAGCTACCCGGCGGTCGACCCGGCACGCGTGCACGTCGTGCACAACGGCATCGACCTCGACGGGTGGCGGCGCCCGACCGGCGAGGCGGCGCTCGCGCAGGCCGATGCCGTGGTCCGCGGGCTCGGCATCGACCCCGACCGACCCTCGGTCGTCTTCGTCGGCCGCATCACCCGGCAGAAGGGCCTGCCCTACTTCCTGCGCGCGGCCGAGCAGCTGCCCCCCGAGGTGCAGCTCGTCCTGTGCGCCGGCGCGCCCGACACCCCGGCGATCGCCGCCGAGGTCACGGCGCTCGTCGAGGCGCTCCGCACGCGTCGCGACGGCGTCGTGTGGATCGAGCGCATGCTGCCGCGCGCCGAGCTCATCGCCGTCCTCGCGAGCGGCACGGTGTTCGCGTGCCCGTCCGTGTACGAGCCGCTGGGCATCGTCAACCTCGAGGCCATGGCGGTCGGCCTCCCGGTCGTGGGCTCCGCGACGGGGGGGATCCCCGAGGTCGTCGACGACGGCGTCACGGGGCTGCTCGTCCCCATCGACCAGGTGCAGGACGGCACAGGCACGCCGCTCGACCCCGAGCGGTTCGTCGACGACCTCGCGGCGAGGCTCATCGAGCTGTCGACCGACCCGGCGCGCGCGGCTCTCATGGGGGAGGCCGCACGGCGCCGTGTCGAGGACCACTTCTCCTGGGACGCGATCGGTCAGCGCACCCTCGAGGTCTACCGGTCGGTGCTCGGGGACTAGGCGAGCGAGCCGCCCCGGGCGTCGGGGT
>DASVMA010000174.1:0-6259 GCA_036384595.1 Cellulomonas sp.
GCGCCCGCTCACCGCAGAAGTCCGCCCAGCGGTGTCACGACTGATCGGCCATGATCCGACGGTGCAGCTCCGTGGTGAGCGCGTGGATCTCGCGGGTGATGTCCGTGTTCGTCTTCAGCTCCAGCTCCTGCTCGACGAAGTCGTGGTCCGCCTTCGCCTGCTGGAACGCGGCCTGACGGTTCTGGCCGATCATGACGAACGTCGACAAGAAGATCGCCTCGAGCGAGACGACCAGCGTCAGCGTCGGCCACGGGCTCTTCTCCACCGCCAGCATCCAGACCGCGAAGACCACGGCGTGCAGGTACAGGAACATCATCGAGCCGGCGAACGCCGTGATCTTGTCCGCGACCCGCAGCTGCAGGTCCTCCGCCCGGCGCTTCGCCAACGCCGACACGACGGGATGATGCGCGGGCGGGGCCTGAGTGGTGGTGGTCATCGAAGCCTCCGGGGTCGTTGCGCGACCGGTTCGCGCGGGCACAGGCCATGCGCCGACCATCATGCCGGTGCGAGGGTCGTGACTCCGTGCGACGAGGCCGACAAGGTGGTCGCGGGTGTGCGATGCTGGGGACGTCGAATCCGTTCGCGGTTCTCGACGCACTTGAGGCCCGGTTGATCCCGCCAGATCCCGGGCCTTTCGTGTGCCCCGAGGTCGGGCGTGCACGTCTGCGGTCCACGACGCGTTGTCAGCCTGCGGCGTCGGACGCCGCCCGGTTGACACACGAAAGGCCCCGACCCGCGTCTCCGCTGGTCAGAGCCTCACATGTTCGCTGTCTCAACGAGTGTCCGGAGGGGGACTTGAACCCCCACGCCCTTTCGGGCACTAGCACCTCAAGCTAGCGCGTCTGCCATTCCGCCACCCGGACGGGTGGACCAGACGGGTTGACCAGGCGGTGCTGAGCACTGCCTGTCGACCTGTCAGGTGCGGCGGTAAAGATAGCACGGTGTCGCCGCCCGACAGGAATTCGCATGACAGGGCAGACTTGCCGCCATGACGGATCAGGACAACCAGGGCGACAGGTCGGCGACATCGCTGCGTCACCTCGCGGGGGCCAGTCCGGCAGCTCGGAAGGTCGCAGGTGCGCGACGCAACCCGTCGGTCGTCGGCTACGAGCAGACCGCGCCCAAGTGGCTGCGTGAGATGGCCGGGGTGTCGTGGCGGCTGCTCGTCGTCGTCGCCGCGATCGCCGTCGTGTTCTACGCGACGTCGCGCGTGACTCTGCTGTTCATCGCCGTCTTCATCGCCTTCGTGTTCACGGCCGTGCTGCGACCCGTCGTCGACCTGCTCGCCCGGATCATGCCGCGCGGCCTCGCGACGGCCGTCGCGCTGCTCGGCGGCATAGGTGTCTTCGCCGGTCTGCTCACGTACGTCGGGTACTCGGTGGCGAGCCAGTGGGACGCGCTGTCCAAGCAGTTCGGCAACGGCATCGGGGAGATCACGAAGTTCCTCGAGAACGGCCAGCTCCCGTTCACGATCACCAACGCCCAGATCGCGCAGTGGATCGACACCGGCCGGGCGTGGGTGCAGCAGCACGCCGGCGACCTCGCGAGCCAGGCCGCGGCCAGCGCCGGTTCCGTCGTCCAGGTGTTCACCGCGCTCGCCCTCGCGGTCTTCTGCACGGTGTTCTTCCTCGCGCGGGGCCACGAGCTGTGGACGTGGTTCCTCAACCAGCTGCCCGTGCGCGTGCGCGAGGGCTGGCAGGTCGCCGCGGGTGCCGGCTGGTACACGTTCTCCGGGTACACGCGCGGGACGGTGATCATCGCCACGACGGACGGCTTCCTCGCGTTCATCGCACTGTCGATCATCGGCGTACCGCTCGCCGCACCGCTCGCCGTGCTGGTTCTCATCGGCGCGTTCATCCCGCTCGTCGGCGCGCCCGCGGCCATGGTCGTCGCGATGATCGTCGCCCTCGCCGCCAACGGCCCGATCTCGGCCGGCATCGTCGGGATCTGCATCGCGCTCATCGGGCAGTTCGAGGGGCACATCCTGCAGCCGCTGGTCATGGGCCGGCAGGTCTCGCTGCACCCGGTCGTCATAGCGATCGTCGTCACAGCGGGGACGCTGACCGCGGGGATCCTCGGTGCCGTCATCGCCGTGCCGCTCGTCGCGGTCGCGTGGGCAGTCTTCTCCAAGCTCCGTCGGATGGTCCCCCCGATGGAGGCGGAGCAGGAGGCCGAGTCGGACGAGGACGTCGAGTACCCCGAGCACACGACGGCCGACGCCGAGTAGCACCGCGGGCCTGCTCAGCGGAAGTCGCGCGACGTCGCGCGTACCCGCAGCGAGAGCGGGGCCAGGTGCTCGGCGAGCAGGTTCGTCGCCCCGTCGGCCCGCTCGACCCGCCCGCGCACGACGAGGGCCGCCGACGTGCGGGCCACCTTGCGGAACCGTTGCCACAGACCCGTCGTGCAGATCACGTTGAGCAGACCCGTCTCGTCCTCGAGCGACAGGAACGTGACCCCACCCGCGGTCCCGGGACGCTGGCGGTGCGTGACCACTCCCGCGACGGCGACCCGTCTGCCCGCCTCGTGGCGGTACACCTGCTCGACCCGCAGGACCCCCGCGGCGTCGAGCCCCCCGCGGACGTGCTGCGTCGGGTAGGAGTCGACCGAGATGCCCGTCGCCCACACGTCCGCGACCGCGAGCTCGACGTCGCTCATGCCGGGGAGCATGGGGGCGCTGACGCCGACCGACACCCCCGGCAGCGTGTCGGGCCCCTCCTGCGCGAGCGCCCCTGCGGCCCACAGCGCCTCACGACGCGTCGCACCCAGGCTGTCGAGCGCACCACCCGTGGCGAGCGCCTCGAGGTGGCTCGTCGACAGCCGCACCCGGCGGACGAGGTCGCGCAGGTCGGTGAACGGACCGGCCCGCCCGCGCTCGGCGACGAGCCGCTCCGCGACCTCCGTGCCGACGTTGCGGACCGACGCGAGACCGAGCCGCACCGCGAGCGACCGACCCACCGCCCCGTCGGCGTGCTGGTCGCTCGGCGCCGTACCCGACGGTGCGGGGACGAGCCGGGGCTCACCGTCACCCGACGCCGGTGACGTGCGCTCGACGGTCGCCTGGACCGCGGAGGCCTGCACGTCCGGACGCAGCACCGTCAGACCGTGCCGCCGCGCGTCGGCCACGAGGGACTGCGGGGAGTAGAAGCCCATCGGCTGCGCGGCGAGCAGCCCCGCGTAGAACGCCGCCGGGTGGTGCACCTTGAGCCAGGCGCTCGCGTAGACGAGGTAGGCGAACGAGTAGGCGTGCGACTCGGGGAACCCGAAGTCCGCGAACGCCTTGAGCTTGTCGAAGATCTGCTCGCCGACCGCGGCCGTGATGCCGTTGGCCGCCATGCCCTTGAGCAGCCGTCCGTGCAGCGCCTCCATCCGCTCGGTCGACCGCTTCGACCCCATCGCGCGGCGCAGCTGGTCCGCCTCCGTCGGGGTGAAGTCGGCGACGTCGATCGCCATCTGCATGAGCTGCTCCTGGAACAGCGGCACGCCGAGGGTCTTCGCGAGCGACTTCTCGAGCTTCGGGTGCAGGTACGTGACCGGCTCGCGGCCGTGGACCCGGTTGATGTACGGGTGCACCGACCCGCCCTGGATCGGTCCGGGCCGGATGAGCGCGACCTCGACGACGATGTCGTAGAAGCGTCGGGGCTCCAGACGCGGCAGCGTCCCCATCTGGGCCCGTGACTCGACCTGGAACACCCCGACCGTGTCTGCCGCGCACAGCAGGTCGTAGACGAGCGGGTCCTCGTGCGGCAGCCCGTGCAGGTCGAGGCTCACCCCCTCGTGCTCCCGGATCAGGTCGAACGCGATCCGCAGCGCGGTGAGCATGCCGAGCCCGAGCAGGTCGAACTTCACGAGGCCCGCGTCGGCGCAGTCCTCCTTGTCCCACTGCAGCACCGTGCGGCCGGGCATCCGGGCCCACTCCACGGGACACACCTCGATGACCGGCCGGTCGCACATGACCATGCCGCCCGAGTGGATGCCGAGGTGGCGCGGAAGCCGCAGGAACCGCTGGGCGAGGTCGATCACGGGTGCCGGGATCTCGTCGAGGTCGTGCGCGGGAGGCTCGGGTGCAGCCCCCCACATCGCGTCCCGATGCTGGGCACGCTCCTCCCGGCCGGTCGTCGCGTCCCGCCCGTCCGCGGTGACCGGGTCCGGTCCGCGCAGGCTCCCCCACCGGTCGATCGACTTGCTCCACGCATCCTGCTGCCCGACGTCATGACCCAGCGCACGGGCGGCGTCCCGGACCGCCGAGCGGGGCCGGTAGGAGATGACGTTCGCGACCTGGGCCGCATGTGTACGACCGTGTGTGGCGTAGACGTACTGGATGACCTCCTCGCGCCGCTCCGACTCGATGTCGACGTCGATGTCCGGCGGCCCGTCCCGCTCGGGGGCGAGGAACCGTTCGAAGAGCAGCCCGTGCTTGACCGCGTCGACCGCCGTGACCCGCAGCGCGTAGCAGACCGCCGAGTTGGCGGCCGAGCCGCGTCCCTGCGCCAGGATCCCGTTGCGGCGGCAGAAGTCGACGAGGTCGTAGACGACGAGGAAGTACCCCGGGAAGCCGAGGTCCTCGATGATGCGCAGCTCGTGCTCGAGCTGCGCATACGCGCCCGGGACGCGCTCGGCCTCGGGCGGTCCGTAGATCTCCAGGGCCCCACGCCGGACCAGCTCGCGCAGCCAGGTCGCCTCGGTGTGGCCGGCCGGGACCGGGTACGGCGGGAGCTTCGGGGCCACGAGCGCGAGGTCGAACGCGCACTCGGCCCCCAGCTCGGCCGCCGTCACGACCGCCTGGGGGTGGCGACGGTGGCGCGCGAGCATCTCGGTAGGCGAGCGCAGGTGCGCCGTCGGGGCGCCAGGCAGCCAGCCGTCGAGGTCCTCGAGAGACGACCTCGCCCGCACCGCCGCGAGCGCAGCCGCGAGGTCCGCGTCGCGCGGCGTCGCGTAGTGGACGTTGCCCGTCGCGACGAGCGGGAGGCCCGTCGCGGCCGCGAGGGCCGCCAGGGCGTCGTTGCGCTCGCCGTCGAGCGGGTCCCCCGACTCCGTGACCTCGACCGCGACGTTGTCCCGACCGAACAGCGCGGCGAGCCTGTCGAGCTCCCCACGCGCCGCGACGAAGCCCTCGGGCGTGACGGGGGCGCCGGTGGGCGACCCGCCCGCGAGCGCACGTCGCACCGCACCTTTGCGGCAGCCCGTGAGCACGAGCCACTGCCCGGCAGCCTGCTCCGCGAGCTCCTCCAGGCGGTAGCGCGCGGCGCCCTTGGTCCCGGTCGCGAGGTGCGCGGTCGCGATCGCGCTCGACAGCGCACGGTAGCCGTCGGGTCCTCGCGCGAGGACGAGCAGGTGCGTGGCTCTCGGGTCCGGGACGCCCGTCGGGGCATCGAGCACGTCGGGACCGGGCCGCACCAGCCCGGCGGCTCTCGTCGCGCCGGAGGCCATGCCACCGCCCGAGCTCGCCCCCGAGGTCAGTGACCCGAGACGCCCTGGCGCCGGCAGGTGCAGCTCCGCACCGAACACCGTGGGAAGCCCGACCACCCGGGCCGCCTCGGCGAACCGGACGACCCCGTACAGCCCGTCGTGGTCCGTCACCGCGAGCGCGGCGAGGCCGAGCCTGGCCGCCTCGGCCGCGAGCTCCTCGGGGTGGCTCGCTCCGTCGAGGAAGCTGAACGCCGAGTGGGCGTGCAGCTCCGCGTACCGGGCCGCCGAGGACGCGCTCATGCTCCACGCTCCCCCACTGATTCGAACAGGTGTTCGAATCAGTGAACGACGGCGGTTCGACATTGTCAAACTCCTCTGACGCGCCGTCAGTCGTAGACGGCCTCGCACGTCCAGATCTCCGCGGTGTGCGCCAGCAGCAGCGCCGAGCCGTCCTCCAGAGCGACCTGGAGATGTGTGCGGAACCGCGGCTCGTCCGACCACCACCGCTCGGCGAGCGGCCACGGACCGGCCCAGCCGACGACGACGCGCCCCCTGCCCGCACCCGGGCCACGCCGGGCCAGCGTCACAGGTGACGCACTGAGGGTGAACCGGGCGTCGAGACCGACGGGCGCCCCCGCGGCGTCGAGCAGGTCGACGGGCTCGGGCTCCCGCAGGACGGTCGCGGGGGCAGGTGGGGGCAGCTGACCGGGCCACGGTCGATCGACCGGTCGGTGCGGGGGCGCCTGCTCGCCCCACGGCCGCAGGTACACCTGGTCCCGGACGTCCCGGCCTCCCTGCAGCGCGGCGGTCAGCACCCCGCCACCACCGATGAGCCCCTGCACGCGGTCCAGCG
>DASVMA010000175.1:0-6573 GCA_036384595.1 Cellulomonas sp.
TGCACGCCGTACGGTTCAGTGCGCCCGTTCGCGATGCGCAGGTCGGCCCAGCGGCTGCCCGCCTCGCCGTTGCAGTACTCGACGAGCGCGGCTGCGGCGGCGACGCCGCGGGTGCCGAGGTTGACGGCCATCATGGGCTCGATGCCCTCGCGCTCGGCCCACTGCAGGAACTCGTCGGTGCCGACGGTGTTGGGCTCGATGGTGTGCCACGCCAGGTCGATGAACGGCTTGCGGTCCCGGGCGGGTCCGACGCCGTCCTCCCACACGTAGTTCGACACGAAGTTGCCGCCGGGGTAGCGCACCGTGCTCACGCCGAGCTCGCGCGTGAGCTCGGCGACGTCGCCGCGGAAGCCCTCGGTGTCGGCCGTCGGGTGGTCGGGCTCGTAGATGCCTGTGTAGACCGCACGGCCGAGGTGCTCGACGAACGACCCGAAGACGCGACGGTCGATGTCGCCGATCCGGAAGTCGGGGTGCAGGGTGATCCGGGCCTGCGCGTGGTTGGACATCGGGGGCTCCTGGGTTGGTCGGTCGGCCGCCGTCGACCGAGTCTGCACAACGTTGTAGAGACTAGGGCACGGCGGCGTCGATGTGCGCTGGGCGGCCGGTGTCGCGGACAATCGGACGATGACCGACACTGACGGCGCGGCGAGACGGCCCCGGCGACCGGCGATGCTGAGCCCGGCCCAGGCCGACGAGCTCCCGGGTGACCTCGACCCCGCGCTGCGGTCCGAGGTCGCCCACACCACCGCGAGCGCGATCGTGCACCAGGGCCGACGCGGCGGAGACGACCCCGAGCTCGTCGCGCGGCTCGTCGGGCTCGTCGAGGCCGAGGGGCTCGACGTGGTGGCCGCCATGTGGGCCGACAGCCCTCCCCGGACCCTGCCCGGCGCCCTGTGGCGCCTGTACGTGCTGCGCGAGTGGGTGCGGCGCGACCCGCAGACGCTCGCCGAGCGCTACCGGCTCGGCGTCACGGCCGCGCCCGTCCACGAGGTCGTCGCCGGGGTCGCGGAGCCCACGGGTCCCGGCGAGCTCCGCGGCATGGTCGACGCCGTCCTGTCGGGCGTGTACACCGGTGACCTCGCGGTCGCTCTCGAGCGGGGCGCCGCGTTCTGCCGGGTCCTCGCGACGGGTGCGGCGTTCGACGCCGACTACCTCGAAGGAGCCGATGCCAGCGCCGCGCAACGGCTGACCCGCGGGGCGTCCTCCCTGGTCAGGACGGCTGACGAGCTCGAGGAGGCGGCGGGGCTGTGGCGCGCGGAACGCCTCGACTGAGCCTCGCAGGACGGCATCGTAGAATGAGCGACGACGTCGGGCCGCGGTAGCCCCGGGCTCCACACTAAGCCGCTACGAGCGGCCTCCGCGCCGACAGGCGCTCTGCGGTCCGGCGTCGCCCCCCGACCTTCGCTGCCCCCGCACTTCACCCTCTCGACGGCCTCCCGTCCACCTGGCGGCCGTTCGCCGCGTTACATGTTCACCTCCGCGTTGCCCTAGCCTGTGGTGACATATTTCCCCTCCACCGGAGCCTCCTGTGCGCCTGCGCCTGACGCCGCGTGACAACACGTTCTTCGATCTCTTCGCCGCCTCGGCGCAACACCTGGTGACAGGGGCCAACCTCCTCAGCGAGATGCTCGGCGCCGACCGTGCCGGCCGCAAGGAGATCAACAAGCGCATCGGTGAGGCCGAGCACCTGGCCGACGAGGCCACGCACTCGATCATGCGGCGCCTCAACCAGACGTTCGTGACCCCGTTCGACCGCGACGACATCTACATGCTCGCAGCGAGCCTCGACGACTGCATGGACTACATGGAGGAGGCGTCGGACCTCATCGTGCTCTACAGGCTCGAGGAGCTCCCGGCGCGCGTCGCCGACCAGGTCCAGGTCCTCCAGCGCGCCGCCGAGCTCACCGCCGAGGCGATGCCGCGGCTGCGCTCGATGTCCGACCTGGCCGAGTACTGGGTCGAGATCAACCGGCTCGAGAACCAGGCCGACAAGGCCCACCGCAAGCTGCTCGCCCAGCTGTTCGACGAGATCACCGACCCGATCCTCCTCATGAAGCTCAAGGAGGTCGTCGAGAAGCTCGAGGACGCAGCGGACGCCTTCGAGAAGGTGGCCAACACGGTCGAGACCATCGCGCTCAAGGAGTCCTGAGCCCAGGTGGAGATCGCGCTCGTCATCGTCGTGGTGGTCGTCGCCCTCGGCTTCGACT
This sequence comes from Cellulomonas sp., assembly GCA_036384595.1. Taxonomy (GTDB): domain Bacteria; phylum Actinomycetota; class Actinomycetes; order Actinomycetales; family Cellulomonadaceae; genus Cellulomonas_A. The sequence continues at coordinate 2,208 of DASVMA010000175.1, forward strand.
ACACCAACGGATTCCACGACGCGGCGAACGCCATCGCGACGTCGGTGTCCACGCGGGCCCTGACGCCCCGCGCCGCACTGCTCATGGCCGCCGTGTTCAACCTGCTCGGGTCGCTGCTCGGGACGGGTGTCGCGCACACGATCGGCTCCGGGATCATCGACATCGGCCCCGCGGCCGGGGTGCACGGTCTCGTCATCGTGCTGTCCGGCCTGATCGGTGCGATCGCGTGGAACCTCGTCACGTGGTGGCTCGGCCTGCCGTCGTCGTCGACGCACGCGCTGATCGGCGGCCTCACCGGCGCCGGGCTCGCGTCCGCCACGACGGTCCACTGGGCCGTCATCATGGACAAGGTCGTCCTGCCGATGGTCATCTCGCCGCTCGTGGGCTTCGGGCTCGCGTACGTCGTGATGGTCGGTGTCCTGTGGATCGTCCGGAACATGGCGCCCACCAAGACCCAGCGACGGTTCCGGCTCGCGCAGACGGCGTCGGCCGCCGCCATGGCGCTCGGGCACGGCCTGCAGGACGCGCAGAAGACCATGGGCGTCATCGTGCTCGCACTGGTCGCGGGCGGCTTCCACAGCGGCACGGACATCCCGCTGTGGGTCAAGCTGTGCGCCGCGTCGGCGATCTCGCTGGGCACGTACTCGGGCGGCTGGCGCATCATGCGCACGCTCGGGCGCAAGATCATCGAGCTCGACCCGGCACGGGGGTTCGTCGCGGAGACGGCTGCGGCCACGGTGCTCTACACGACCGCGTTCGTGTTCCAGGCGCCCATCTCGACGACGCACACGATCACCTCGGCGATCATGGGTGTCGGTGCCACGAAGCGGCTCTCTGCGGTCCGCTGGGGTGTCGCGCGGAACATCGGCGTCGCGTGGATCCTGACGATCCCCATGGCGGCCCTCGTCGCTGCGGCCGTCTACACGCTGATCAGGGTCGTCGGGCTCATCTGACGCGCAGTCGGCCGGAGCCGACGCGCCGGGATCGCCGGGTCAGACGCCCGACCCGCCTGACCGGCCGGGACCGCCCGGACCCGCCTGGTCAGACGATCGGCGGCCGGTGCGTCTCGGTGGCCACGACCCGCGGCCCCTTCTCGCTGTGCGCGACGTGCGCCACGAGCACGGCGCCCGGCCGGAGGTACGGGTCCTTCGAGGGCAGGGCCACCTCCGCCGCGTGCACCGCGTGGGCGGCCAGGACCTTGAGGACGGTGGGCAGGACGGGTCGGTGCGTGCAGACGACGACGTCGCGGCCGGACCGCAGCAGGCCGTCGACCTCGGCCTCGACCCGCTCGGGCGAGCTGTCGTGCTCCGCCTCGGTGAGGTGGACCGAGTCGCGCGGCACGATCGAGCTCGCCTCGGCGTAGGGCTCGATGGTGGTGCGGCACCGCGCCCAGTGGCTCGTCACGATGTCGGTGACCCCGAACGCCGACAGCACAGGGACGAGAGCCGCGGACTGCTGCACGCCGACGGGGGTGAGCGGACGGTCGAGCTCCGTGCCCGGCCAGGTCGAGCGGCGGCGCGCCTTCCCGTGCCGTGCGATCACGACCGCACGAGTGGCGAGTCGGCCCCTCGCGTGCGCGTCGACGAGCGCGTTGAGCGGCTCGCAGTCGAGGATGTTCGTGAGCTTCTTCGCGGCGGCGGCGACGTCGAGCCACCGGATCCGGTCGATCTCCTCGGTCGAGGCGCGGGGCACCGGTGGGCGGGCGACCAGCGCCGCTGCGTCGGGCCGGCCCGCGATCTGGGCGGCCCAGTACGTGACGCGCTTGACGCGCCCGTCGACGAGCGGGTACTCGAGCGACGGCAGCGGGATCCCGAGGATCACGTCGTGGCCCGTCTCCTCCGAGACCTCGCGGACCGCGGCACCCGGGAGGGACTCGCCCGGGTCGAGCTTGCCCTTCGGCCAGGACCAGTCCTGGTACCGGGGCCGGTGCACGAGCACGACCTGAAGCCTGCCCTGGCGCAGCCGCCAGACCAGCGCTCCGGCCGCCTCGACGACCGGGGGCGCGACAGCCTTCACCGGGCGGCGCCGAAACGTCGACGCTGGCGGGCGATGAGCTCCGTCTGCAGGTTGCGCAGCGGGCCGGTCGGTCCGACGTGGTGGCGGACCCAGGTGCCGTCGGGCTCGAGGTGCCACGACGCGGTCCGGTCGTCGGCCGACTCGGTCAGCAGGTCGATCAGCTCGGTGACCTCGTCGGGGTCGGCGATGCGCACGAGCGCCTCGACGCGCCGGTCGAGGTTGCGGTGCATCAGGTCGGCCGAGCCGATGAACACCTCAGGTCCGTCCGAGGCCCGGGCCGGGACGCCGCCGCTCATGCTCAGCACGCCGTCGGACGCGGCGAACGCGAAGATGCGGGAGTGCTCGAGGAACCGGCCGAGGATCGAGCGCACCCGGACGGTCTCGCTGAGGCCCGGCACGCCCGGCCGCAGCGCGCAGATGCCGCGGACGACGAGGTCGATCGGCACCCCGGCCTGCGACGCGCGATAGAGCGCGTCGATCGTGTCCTCGTCGACCATCGAGTTGACCTTGATCTTGATCCACGCCGGCCGGCCGTCCCGTGCGGCGGCGGCCTCCCGGTCGATGCGCTCGATGAGGCCGGACCGCACGGAACGCGGTGCGACGAGCAGCCGGTGGAACCGTGACTTGGGCGCGTAGCCCGACAGCTGGTTGAACAGGCGCGTGAGGTCCTGGCCGACATCGGGGTCGCAGGTGAGCAGGCCCAGGTCGGTGTACATGCGCGCGGTCTTGGGGTTGTAGTTGCCCGTGCCGACGTGGCAGTAGCGGCGCAGCCCGTCCGCCTCCTGGCGCACGACGAGGCTGAGCTTGCAGTGGGTCTTGAGCCCGACGATGCCGTAGACGACGTGGACGCCCGCCTGCTCGAGCTTGCGCGCCCAGGAGATGTTCGCCTCCTCGTCGAACCGCGCCTTGATCTCGACGAGCGCGAGGACCTGCTTGCCGGCCTCGGCGGCGTCGATGAGCGAGTCGACGATGGGGGAGTCGCCCGACGTCCGGTACAGCGTCTGCTTGATGGCGAGCACCGCCGGGTCGGCGGCGGCCTGCTGCAGGAACGTCTGGACGGACGTCGAGAACGAGTCGTACGGGTGGTGCAGCAGCACGTCGTGCGCGCGGATCGCCGCGAAGATGTCGGTCGGCGTCGCGGACTCGACCTCGGCGAGGAGCCGGTGCGTCGAGGGCACGAAGTTGGGGAAGTGCAGGTCGGAGCGCTCGATGTCGGCGATGAGGTTGAGGCCCGTGTGGTCGAGGGGGGCCGGCATGTCGTAGACCTCGGCCGGGACGACCCCGAGCTCGCGCGTGAGCAGCTCCCGGATGCGGGGGCTCGTGCCGTTGGCGAGCTCGAGCCGCACGGGCGGGCCGAACCGGCGGCGCAGCAGCTCCTTCTCCATGGCCTGCAGGAGGTTCTCGGCGTCGTCCTCCTCGACCTCGACGTCCTCGTTGCGGGTCACCCGGAAGGTGTGCTGCTCGAGCACCTCCATGCCCGGGAACAGGTGGTCGAGGTGCTGGGAGATGACGTCCTCGAGCGGCACGAACGACGTGGGGCCGAGCTTGCCGCCCGTGGTCTTGGCGGTCGGTGCGCTCGGGCGCCCCTTCGCGTCGACCGCGATGTAGCGGGGGAGCAGCGGCGGGACCTTGACGCGGGCGAAGTGCTCCTTGCCGGTCGCGGGGTTGACGAGCATGACCGCCAGGTTGAGCGAGAGCCCCGAGATGTAGGGGAACGGGTGCGCCGGGTCGACCGCGAGGGGCGTCAGCACGGGGAAGATCTGGCGGCGGAAGTACTTGTGCAGGCGCTCCTGCTCGGCCTCCTGCAGCTCCTCCCAGCGCACGAGCGTGATGCCCTCGGCCGCGAGCGCGGGCTGGACCTGCTCGGCGAAGACCCGCGAGTGACGGGCCGTCAGCTCGTGGGCGCGCACGCTGATCTCCTCGAGCACCTGCCGCGGGCTGAGGCCCGATGCCGCGGTCACCGCGATCCCGGTCGCGATCCGTCGCTTGAGACCGGCGACCCGCACCATGAAGAACTCGTCGAGGTTCGACGCGAAGATCGCGAGGAAGCGCACCCGCTCGAGCAGCGGCTCGTCCGGGTCCTCCGCGAGCTCCAGGACGCGCTGGTTGAACGCGAGCCAGCTGATCTCGCGGTCGAGGAACCGGTCGTCGGGCAGCGGCATGCGCTCGCTGCGCTCGTACTCGGCCTGCGTCAGGGGTGCGTCGTCGGACGCGATGTGCTCGGCGATGTGCGCGGCGAGCTGGGGGGCGAGCGGGCGGCCGCCGCGCAGGCGCTCGGTCACGCCGTCCGCTGCCCGGCCGTTGTCCTCCGGAATGACCTCCTCGACGACCGAGGTGACCGACGCGACCG
>DASVMA010000176.1:0-8981 GCA_036384595.1 Cellulomonas sp.
GCAGAGCTGCTCGGGCGGCTGCCCGACGACGTCCGCGGCTGACTCGTTCCCGGGTATCGGTAGTGCGACTACCGAAGTGTTTCGGTAGCAACGCTACGAGTAGGTGCTGACGGGCGACGGGATCGTGCCGTCGTCGGCCTCACGACGAGGCGTCGCAGCACGACGCCCGTCACGACGGCCATCGTCACCGCCATCGCGAGCCCCCCGAGAAGCCCGATCGCGACGACCAGGACCGCCGACTGCCCCGGCTGCCACAGCGGCGTGGCCACGGCGCTGAACACTCCCAGGCCGAGCGCCCACGCGAGCGCCGAGGTCCCGATCCAGTGCCGCGCAAGCGGCAGATGGTGACGCAGCTCGAGCCACTGCGCCGTGCCGATCGACGTGAGCAGGACCCCGCCGACCACGACCGCCAGCGTGATCTGCACCGGGATGGCCCAGTGCCGCCACGTCTCGTACGTCGTCGGCGCGAGCATCCCGCAGAACCACGCGAGGGCGGCGCCAGCGGCCGTCAGGGTGACCCAGCGGGGACCGGAGACCTCCGGGAGCGCATCCCGCATCGCCCGGGACTGCGTCCAGCCGAGGACCGTTCCCTCCGCGGCGCCCGCGACGACGAGAGCACCCAGCAACGCCACCGGTGGTGCGTCGGCCAGCAGGGTCGCGGCGACCGTCGGCACACAGAAACCGGCGAGCTCGCCCACGCTGACCCAGCAGATCCACCGCCTGAGGAACGCGGCCATGAGCACATCGTGGCCCTGCGGGCCCGACTCGGCACGTCAGCGACTGCCGGTCCCTCGCCCTGCCGTCGGCGTCGGCGCCGAGTCGCCCGTGGCCCGTGCCGCCCGGCGCTGGACACCTGTCCGCGGTTCTGTCGGCGACACTAGGTGACAGCAACGTTCGCTCGACAAGGAGTCCACCGTGCCCCAGGGAACTGTCCGCTGGTTCGACGCCGAGCGGGGCTTCGGCTTTCTCGCCCTCGGGGACGAGACCGAGGACCTGTTCGTGCATGCGTCCGAGGTCATGAACGACGACGGGACGAACCTGCTCCGCGAGGGCCAGGTCGTCGAGTTCGAGGTGGGCGAGGGTGCCCGCGGCCCGCAGGCACGTCGCGTCCGGGTCACGGGCGACCACGCGCCGGATGCGCCCGTGGGCGTGCTCGGCACCGTCTCCTGGTACGAGCCGGCCAAGGGGTACGGCTTCATCACGCCCGACGGCGGTGGCGCCGAGATCTTCGTGCACAGCTCGGCCATCGTCGTGGGTGGCGTGATCTCGGAAGGGCAGCGGGTGGCGTTCCTGGTCGTCGACGGGGACAAGGGGCCGCAGGCGGAGCACCTGCTGCCGCTCGGGCGCGACGCCGCCCGGCCGGCTGTGGCGTCCGACGGGGCGGACGGCACCGTGTCCTGGTACGACGCGGGCAAGGGCTTCGGGTTCGTCACGCCCGACGCCGGTGGCGAGGACGCGTTCGTCCACGTCCGCGCGCTGGCCGGGGGGCTGTCCGAGCTGTCCGAGGGGGATCGCGTGACCTTCGACATCACGGACAGCGAGCGGGGGCCACAGGCCCGCAACGTCCAGCTCGTGCGCGGCTCGGCACAGCGGGGTGCCCCCGCGGCGTCGGCACGCGGTCGGTCCGCCCACCCGACGGCATCGGCCCCCACGAGGGCGTCGGACGGTCCGGTGCGCGGCGGCGAGGGCGTCGTCACGCGCTACGACGCAGAGCGTGGGTTCGGCTTCATCGCCCCGGACGCCGGGGGTGCGGACCTGTTCGTGCACGTGTCGGTCGTGAGGGGCGCCGACGCGCTGCAGGAGGGCGATCGAGTCCGCTACAAGGTGCGACAGAGTGATCGCGGACCGCAGGCTGACAGCGTCGAGCTGGTGTGAGCTCGGCCTCGTCGGCGGAATGGCATCGAGCTGCCAAGAGTTGAGTCATGCAGGCTCATGTTCAGGCCGAGCAACTTGCGCACCGCGCAGCCTCGGCGCAGACTTGAGCCAGCAGGACTCAACACGCGCCCGGCGGGTAGTCGTCGGACATCGGTAGACGAAGGACGAGGCAGCACACATGGCACGAGCAGTCGGGATCGACCTGGGCACGACCAACTCGGTGGTCTCCGTCCTCGAAGGCGGCGAGCCCACAGTCATCGCCAACGCTGAGGGCGCTCGCACGACCCCGTCGGTCGTCGCGTTCTCCAAGACCGGAGAGGTGCTCGTCGGCGAGGTCGCCAAGCGCCAGGCCGTCACCAACGTCGAGCGGACGATCACCTCGGTCAAGCGCCACATGGGCACCGACTGGCACGTCGCGATCGACGACAAGAGCTACAACGCGCAGGAGATCTCCGCGCGCATCCTCGGCAAGCTCAAGCGCGACGCCGAGCAGTACCTGGGCGAGCCGGTGACCGACGCGGTCATCACGGTCCCCGCGTACTTCAACGACGCCGAGCGCCAGGCCACCAAGGACGCCGGGCAGATCGCCGGCCTCAACGTCCTGCGCATCGTCAACGAGCCGACGGCGGCCGCGCTCGCGTACGGCCTGGACAAGGGCAAGGAGGACGAGCTCATCCTCGTCTTCGACCTCGGCGGCGGCACGTTCGACGTGTCCCTCCTCGAGGTGGGCAAGGACGACGACTTCTCGACCATCGAGGTCCGCGCTACCTCCGGCGACAACCGCCTCGGCGGGGACGACTGGGACCAGCGCGTCGTCGAGTACCTCATCAAGCAGGTCAAGAACTCGACCGGCGTCGACCTGTCCAAGGACAAGATCGCGCTGCAGCGTCTGCGCGAGGCGTCCGAGCAGGCCAAGAAGGAGCTCTCGTCCGCGACGAGCACCAACATCTCGATGCAGTACCTGTCGATGAGCGAGAACGGCCCGATCCACCTCGACGAGAAGCTGACCCGCGCGCAGTTCCAGCAGATGACCACGGACCTGCTCGAGCGGACCAAGGCGCCGTTCCGGGCCGTCATCCGTGACGCCGGCATCAGCGTCGACGACATCGACCACATCGTGCTCGTCGGTGGCTCGACCCGCATGCCCGCCGTCGCCGACGTCGTCCGTGAGCTGACCGGTGGCAAGGAGCCCAACAAGGGCGTCAACCCGGACGAGGTCGTCGCTGTCGGCGCCGCGCTCCAGGCCGGCGTCATCAAGGGTGAGCGCAAGGACGTCCTGCTCATCGACGTCACCCCCCTGAGCCTCGGCATCGAGACCAAGGGCGGCGTCATGACGAAGCTCATCGAGCGCAACACGGCCATCCCGACCAAGCGCAGCGAGATCTTCTCGACAGCCGACGACAACCAGCCGTCGGTCCTCATCCAGGTGTTCCAGGGTGAGCGCGAGTTCGCCCGCGACAACAAGCCGCTCGGCACGTTCGAGCTCACCGGCATCGCCCCGGCACCCCGTGGCGTCCCGCAGATCGAGGTCACGTTCGACATCGACGCCAACGGCATCGTGCACGTGTCCGCGAAGGACCGCGGCACCGGCAAGGAGCAGTCGATGACGATCACCGGCGGCTCCGCGCTGCCGAAGGACGAGATCGACCGGATGGTCAAGGAGGCCGAGGCCCACGCGGCCGAGGACAAGGCGCGCCGCGAGGAGGCCGAGACCCGCAACACCGCCGAGCAGCTCGTCTACTCGACCGAGAAGGTCCTCGCCGACAACGCGGACAAGGTGCCCGACGCGGTCAAGACCGAGGTCAACGAGGCCATCGCCGAGCTCAAGACGGCCCTCGAGGGCTCGGACCTCGAGGCGGTCAAGGCCAAGCAGACCCACCTCGCGACCGTCAGCCAGAAGATCGGCGAGGCCATCTACGCGTCCGAGCAGTCGGCGGCGGCCTCCGCCCCGGCCGACGGCCACGAGACCCCGGCCGCTTCGGACGAGGACGTCGTCGACGCCGAGATCGTGGACGAGGACGAGGCCAAGTGAGCGACGCCGAGACGCCCGGCTCCGAGGAGACCCCCCGGTTCACGGACAAGCGACGCATCGACCCGGAGACGGGTGCCGTGCGCGAGCCGACCGCGCCCGAGGGCGCCGAGGTCGACCCGCTCGCGGGCCTCGACTTCGAGACGCCCACCACGGCGGGCGAGCTCGTGCCGAGCCACCAGCTCGAGGCCGCCGAGGCGCTCGCAGCCGAACGGCTCGACGAGCTGCAGCGGCGCAACGCGGCCTACTTCAACCTCGAGACGCAGTACTCCAACTACGTCAAGCGGTCGAAGGCCGACGGCGCGATCCAGCGCGAAGAGGGTGTGGTGTCGGTCGTGGAGGCGCTCATCGGCGTCCTCGACGACATCGACCTCGCGCGTCAGCATGGTGACCTGGTCGGGCCGTTCGCCTCGATCGCCGAGAAGCTCGAGCAGACGCTCCAGCGGTTCGGCATCGAGAAGTACGGCGCGGTCGGTGAGGTGTTCGACCCGAACGTCCACGAGGCGCTCATGCACGGGCACTCGCCGGATGTCACCGAGCCGACCGTCCAGGCGGTGCTGCAGCCCGGCTACCGGGTAGGTGACAGGATCGTGCGCGCTGTCCGCGTCGCCGTCGTCGACCCCGAGGCCTGAGCCGCGGACGCAAGGAAAGAGGCGCCGTGAGCGGCCAGGACTGGCTCGAGAAGGACTTCTACGCCGTGCTCGGCGTCCCCAAGGACGCCGATGCACCGACGATCAAGAAGGCCTACCGCAAGCTCGCGCGCAACATGCACCCGGACCACAACCCGGGTGACGCCAGGGCCGAGGCGAAGTTCAAGGAGGTCGGTGAGGCCTACGCGGTCCTCTCCGACCCCGAGCAGCGGCAGCAGTACGACCAGCTGCGCGCCATGGCCGGGGGCCCGCGGTTCGCCGCGGGTCCCGGTGGCGCGGGCGGGGGCGCCGGGTTCGAGGACCTGTTCGGTGGGCTGTTCGGCGGCGGGCAGGGCCAGGGTCCGCGAGTGCGGTACCAGCAGACCGGCGGCGGGCAGGCCGGGGGTTTCGACGACATCCTCGGCGGGCTGTTCGGTGGTGGTGGCGGCGGGTTCGGCCAGCAGCGCGGACCGCGTCCCGGCGCGGACCTGTCGGCCGTCACGACCCTGCCGTTCCGGCAGGCTGCGGAGGGCTCGACGATCACGCTGAACGTCGAGGGCCGCTCGGTCACGACGCGCATCCCCGCGGGCGTGCGCGACGGGCAGAAGATCCGGCTGCGCGGCAAGGGTCGTCCCGGCGACCCCGGGGCGCCTGCGGGCGACCTCGAGATCACGGTGCGGGTCACCCCGCACCCGGTCTTCACGCTCGAGGGGACCAACCTGCGCGTGACCGTCCCGGTCGCGTTCGACGAGGCAGCGCTCGGCGCCCAGATCGACGTCCCGACGCTCGACGGCGGGACGGTCCGGGTCAAGGTCCCCGAGGGCACGCCGTCGGGCCGGACGCTGCGCGTCAAGGGCAAGGGTGTGACGACGTCGAAGGGCGCGGGCGACCTGCTCGTGACCGTGCAGGTCGTCGTGCCGCAGCGGCTGACCCCGGCCGCGCGTGAGGCCGTGCAGGCCTTCGGCATCGCGACGTCGGGCGAGGACGTCCGCGCCGACCTGCTCGCACGGGCCAAGGTCTGAGCGAGAGCGTGCGAGGCATGGTCTCCGACGACGCGCCGGTCTACGTCATCTCGGTCGCGGCCGAGCTGGCCGGCATGCACCCGCAGACCCTGCGGCAGTACGACCGGCTCGGCATCGTCTCGCCGCGTCGTGCCCGTGGGCGCGGGCGGCGCTACTCGGTGCGGGACATCGCGAACCTGCGTGAGGTCCAGCGGCTGTCGCACGACGAGGGGGTCAACCTCGCCGGCATCAAGCGCATCCTCGCGCTCGAGGGTGAGGTCGAGCAGCTGATGCGGCAGGTCGAGTACCTGCGTGCGTTCGCCGAGCCCGGCCGCCGGATCTTCACGGCCGACCCCACGGGCGACGTCGTGGCCGTCCGGCGCACCGAGCGGCGCACGCTGCGTCCGGTGCGGGGCGAGCTCCCGTCGCACCGGGGTTCCCTGATCCTCTGGCGGCCCAGCTCGCGTTGACCGGCCCCGGCTGACCCGCCTGCGCTGAACCCTCCCGGCCATCCCCGCCGACACGGTTCCAACCGCCTGTCGGTGCCGCGTCGGCGGTGTCGGTGGCGTGTCGGTGCCGTGTCGACGGGCACCGGCACTGTCGTGGCATGACACACGACCTGGTGATCGAGGCGCACGGCCTCGTCAAGCACTTCGGCCGGACGAAGGCCCTGCAGGGCGTCGACCTGGCCGTCCGTCGCGGCACCGTTCTCGGCGTGCTCGGCCCCAACGGGGCGGGCAAGACGACGGCGGTCCGCATCCTGGCGACCCTCCTGACCCCCGATGCGGGCAGCGCGCGCGTCGCGGGCTTCGACGTCGTCAGGAACGCCGAGAAGGTCCGGCAGCGGATCGGGCTGACCGGGCAGTACGCCTCGGTCGACGAGGACCTCACGGGCCGGCAGAACCTCGTGCTCATCGGCGCGCTGCTCGACCTGTCCCGGCCGGCAGCGCGTGCGCGGGCCGCCGAGCTGCTCGAGTGGTTCGACCTGTCCGAGGCTGCCGACCGACCCGCCAAGACGTTCTCCGGTGGCATGCGGCGGCGCCTCGACCTTGCTGCGAGCCTCGTCGGGCACCCCGAGATCATCTTCCTCGACGAGCCGACGACCGGGCTCGACCCGGCCAAGCGCGAGGGCATGTGGGACGTCGTCCGGTCCCTCGTCGCCGAGGGCTCGACCGTGCTCCTCACGACGCAGTACCTCGAGGAGGCCGACGCGCTCGCGGACGAGATCACGGTGATCGACCACGGTCGCGTCATCGCGCACGACACGCCCGACGGGCTCAAGCGCATCGTCGGCGGCCAGACGCTCGAGGTGCGACCCACGGACCCGGCACGTCTCGCCGAGACCGCCGCCATCCTCGGCAGGGTCTCGACCGCGGGCGCGGCCGACGAGCCCCGGCGCGGCGTGCTCGCCGTCCCGGTGTCCGACGACAGCGCGCTCGCCGCGACGGTCGAGCGCCTCGCATCGGCGGGCATCGGCGTGACGGAGCTCGCGCTGCACCTGCCCAGCCTCGACGACGTCTTCTTCAGCCTCACGGGCCGTCCGCAGCACGACGACGCGTCCGCCACCCCGACCACGAAGGAGGCCGCGTGATGTCCACCGTCACCCGCGACCCCGCACGCGTCCCACCCGTCCCTGCCCGCCAGCTGCCGACAGCCCCGCTGCGCGAGCAGGTCCTGGGCGTGTCGCCCCGCCCGTTCCCGCTGGTCCGGCACTCGCTCGCGCTCGCGGGGCGCAGCCTCATCAAGACGTGGCGGACCCCCGAGGCGCTCATCGACGTCACGCTGCAGCCGGCGATCTTCCTCGTGATCTTCGTCTACATCTTCGGCGGCGCCGTCGCCGGGTCGACCCACGACTACCTGCAGTTCCTGCTGCCCGGGATCCTCGGCCAGACGATCGCCCAGGCAGCGATCATGATCGGCGTCAACCTCAACACCGACCTGGAGAAGGGGATCTTCGACCGGTTCCGGTCGCTGCCGATCCCGCGCTCCGCACCGCTCGTCGGGGCGGTGCTCGGTGACGTCGTGCGCTACGTCATCGTCACGATGTCCACGCTGGTCGTGGGGTACGCGATGGGCTTCCGGCTCCATGCCGGTGTCCTCAGCATGCTCGCGGGATGCCTGCTCGCCGTGACGTTCGCGCTCAGCCTGAGCTGGGTGTCGGTCTTCGTCGGGATGAAGGCCCGCACGTCGGGAGCGGTCCAAGGAATCATGTTCCTGCTGATCATGCCGCTGAGCTTCGCCTCGAGCGTGTTCGTCGGACCGGGGTCGCTCCCGGGCTGGATGCAGGGGTTCGTGCGGGTCAACCCGCTCACGCACCTCGTCGACGCGATGCGGGGTCTGTTCCTCGGCGGCCCCGTCGCCGGTCCTGTGCTGTGGACGCTGACGTGGTGCGCGGGGCTCCTGGTGGTGTTCGTGCCGCTCGCGATGCGTGCCTACCGCCGTCGGGTCTAGGCGCCCGACGACGGCGCCGAGGTGGCCGTGCCGTGCTCACCGCTCAGCAGCGCGGTGAGCCGGACGGTCGCCTCGGCGCTCGTCAGCGCCTCGGCCTGTGCCCGCAGGCGGCCCCGGGACGCGTCGTCGCCCAGCGCACGCGCGAGCGCCCCGGTTGGCGCCCCGAACAGCAACGCCGTGTGGGAGCCCAGGCGCATCGCGAGCGACCAGAGCTCGCGCGCCCGCGCCATGTCACCCCGGTACGCGGCCAGCTCGGCGTAGCCGAGCGCGATCGTGCTCACGACGGGCACGTCGCGCGTCGCGAGTGCTCCGGGGAGCGCGCCGTCGAGCAGGACGATGCCCTCGCGGACGGCGTCCGGGCGTCCCGAGCGGATCCGCGTCACGGCGGCGGCGCCCTGGTAGAGGACCCGGGCCTGGGGCGCTCCCCACGGCGACTCGCCGGTCAGGGCGACCGCCTCGTCGGCGCGCGCGATCGCGTCGTCCCACCGTCCGGCCGCAGCGTCGAGCGCGGCCAGACCACTCAGCGCCTGCGCGCGCGTGCCCACGTCGTGCGTGCCGGACACCACGACCTCCTCGAGTGCCGGGCGTGCGTCGACGTCGCCGCGGACGGCGGCGCCGACGACCCGCACGACGGCGATCGACCGGGCGTCCTGCGCGGCTCCGACGAGCTCGAAGTTCTCCTGCGCGACGGTGAGCCACCGATCGTGGTCCCCGCCGCCGCGACCGCTCTTCCACATCCCGAGCCCCTGCGCGGCCATGGCCATGCCCCAGCGGTTGCCGGCGCCCTCGAACTGCTCGAACGCTCCGCGGGCGTCGTCGAGCGCTCCCTCGATCTCGCCCTGGTTCTCTCGGGCGCCGGACCGCAGGAGGAACCCGAGCCCGCGGAGGCGGGGGTCGGGGTCCTGGATCAGCGTCGCCGCTGCGGGGAGGAGCGCCGACGGGTCGAGCGACACGGCGGCGTGCAGTGCGTCGTCGAGTGCCAGGAGGAGCGACCGG
>DASVMA010000177.1:0-2182 GCA_036384595.1 Cellulomonas sp.
CGCGCCGAGACGGTTCGCGAGCCCCGCGCGCGCGTTCTGCTCGTGCACGACCACGGGGATGCCCCGCCGGCGCGCCGCGAGGTACGCGGGTGTCGAGACGTACCCACCGAACCCGACCACGACCTGTGCGCCGGACGCGTCCAGGGTGCTCCCGGCCGCACGGACGGCGGTCCGCAGCCTGCCGGGCAGGCGCAGCAGGTCACCAGAGGGCCGTCGCGGCAGGGGCACGCGAGGTACGGGCGCGAGCGTGAACCCGCGCTCGGGCACGAGGCGGGCCTCGAGACCCTCCGCGGTGCCGAGCACCGTGACACGCAGCTCAGGGTCGCGGCTGCGCAGCTCCTCGGCGAGCGCCAGGAGCGGGTTGACGTGCCCTGCGGTCCCGCCGCCTGCGAGGAGGACGGAGCGTCGCGCAGGCGCGGTCCGGCCCCGCGGGTCAACCACGGGTCCGACCGATCACCGCGAGCGACCGGCGCACGACGCCGGCGCGTGCGGACAGAGCCTCGGCCGCACCCGGTTCCGTGCGCGCGAACGAGATGACGACCCCGAGGGCCGTCATCGTCGTGATGAGCGCAGAGCCGCCGGCCGACACGAGGGGCAACGGCACACCGATCACCGGCAGGAGCCCGATGACGACACCGATGTTGACGAACGCCTGGCCGATGACCCAGCAGGCGATCGCACCGGTCGTGATCTGGACGAACGGGTCGGGGTGCCTGCGGATGACCCGGAACATGGCGAACGCGAGCAGCCCGACGAGCGCCAGGACGAGCAGTGTGCCGATCAGCCCGAGCTCCTCGCCGATGATCGCGAAGATGAAGTCGTTGTGCGCCTCGGGCAGGTACGACCACTTCTCGCGGCTCTGGCCGAGGCCGAGCCCGGCCCACCCGCCCGTGGCGAGCCCCCAGCCGCCGTGCAGCGTCTGGTAGCAGCCGTTGCTCGTGTCGCAGTTCGACCCGAAGAGCGACTCGAGCCGCTTGAGCCGGTTCGGGCTCGAGAGCGCCAGTGACAACGCGACCCCGAGTGCTCCGACGACCGCCGTCGCGAACGCCCGCATCGGCACGCCGGCGATGAACAACGCCCCGGCGACGAGCATCATCATCACCATCGCGGTGCCGAGGTCGTCACCCAGGAGCACCAGACCGATCAGCACCACCGCGACCGGGACGGCCGGGACGAGCGCATGCTTCCAGTCGGCGAGCAGCGGCCGCTTGCGCGCGAGGACCCCTCCGAGCCAGATCGCGAGCGCGAGCTTGCCCGCCTCGGACGGCTGCGCGGTGAAACCGGCGACCCTGACCCAGTTCTGGTTTCCCTGGATCGCCACCCCGAGGCCCGGGATGAAGACCATGAGCTGGAACACCGTCGCGGCTCCGAGGATCGGCCACGCGACCTTCCGGTAGAAGCGCACGGGCAGCCGCGAAGCCACCCACATGAGTGGCAGCCCGGCGAGCGCGAACTGCGCCTGGTTGAAGAACACGGCGTACGGCGAGCGTCCCGCGGCGAGCGACTCGACGCTCGAGCTCGACAGGACCATGACCAGACCGAGCACGAGCAGCAGGGCCGTCGCTCCCGTGAGCACGTAGTAGCTCGTGACGGCGCTGTTCCACTGGCCCAGGATCGAGCCCGCCCTGGACCGGGCAGTCTCGCGCGCGGCTCGGGGCGTGGCTCGGGGCGTGGCGCTCGGGACCGCGCGCGGAGGGATGGTCTGTGCCATGGCGCGTCCTCAGCCCACGCTCGCGGCGAGGGCGCGCGCCGCAGCAGCGAAGGACTCCCCCCGGTCCGCGTAGGACGCGAACTGGTCCATGGACGCGCACGCGGGTGCGAGCAGCACCGTCACCGGTCCCCCGGCGGCGGTCGCCAGCAGTCGGGCCTCCTCGACGGCACGGGTCATCACCGTCCCAGTGTCACCGGGATCGACAGCGACCACGGGCACCTCGGGCGCGTGTCGGTCGAGCGCCTCGCGCAGCGGGGCCTGATCGGCGCCGATGAGCACGACCGCGCGCAGGCGGTCGCGACGGGACGCGACCAGGTCGTCGAACGTGGCACCCTTCGCGAGGCCTCCGGCGATCCACACGACGCTGCCGGGGCCGAACGCCGCGAGCGCCGCAGCGGCCGCGTGCCCGTTCGTCGCCTTCGAGTCGTCCACCCAGGTGACGTCGCCCGAGCGCGCCACCGTCTGCAGGCG
>DASVMA010000178.1:0-14232 GCA_036384595.1 Cellulomonas sp.
AGCGACGCGGCGCCGTCACCGTCGGGTCGCCACCACGCGGTCGTGGCGTGCGGTCGTGGCGTGCGGTCGAGACCGCCGACGTCGTCAGGCCGCCGGACCGGCAGGCAGGTCCTCCTCGCGCAGCCGCGGCGGCGTCCAGCCCTCCGGGTTGATCCCGACCTTGTCGGCGTAGAACGCCCGGATCGCGTCCATGTCGGCGTGCACGTCGCCCGTGAGCCGCAACGTCACCCCGAGCCCGGCCGTCTTCGTGGACCGGTCGACGAACCCGAGCGTGACCGGCAGGTCGGCGTCCCGCGCGATGCGGTAGAACCCGGACTTCCAGTACGGCCGCTTGCTGCGCGTGCCCTCGGGGGTGATGACGAGGAAGAAGTGCTCGCCGGCACGGACGCGGGCCACGAGGTCGTCGACGAGCCCGGTCGGGTTGCTCCGGTCGACGGGGATGCCGCCGAGGCCGCGCGCGAGAGGTCCGAGCGGCCCCCGGAACAGCGAGCTCTTGCCGAGGAACCGCGCCTGGACGCCGTGGCTCCAGGTGATCGCGAGCATGAACAGGAAGTCCCAGTTCGACGTATGGGGAGCCCCGATGAGGATGCCGCCACCACCCTCGGGCGGCCGCGAGCGCAGGGTCCACCCGGACGTGGCCCAGAACAGCCGGGCGAAGAGACGGCGCATCATCGGGTCATCACCCGAGCGAGGGTACGTCGTCGGCGCGGAGCGTGTCCGGACCGGCCGCTCGGTCGACCTCGGCAACGGCCAGGGGCTCGGGCCCAGGCGCGGGCGTCGGGCTCCGGAGAGTGCTGACCTGGTTGCGTCCCGCGCCCTTCGCCGCGTAGAGCGCCCGGTCAGCACGCCCGATGAGGGTGCGCGGGGTGTCGTCCACGCCCGCCTGCGTGAGGCCGATGCTGATCGTCTGGGCGCCGGGGACGACGCCGAGCAGCCGCGCCGCGATGACCCGCGAATGGTCGAGGTCGCACGCGGGCATCGCGACCGCGAACTCCTCGCCGCCCCAGCGGGCCACGATGTCGCCGGTGCGCAGCTCGCCGCGCAGGGCCGTCACCAGGTCGCGCAGCAGCTCGTCACCGGCGGTGTGCCCGTTGCTGTCGTTGAAGGCCTTGAAGCGGTCGATGTCGATGAGAGCCACGGACAGGGGCTCACCGGTCCGACGGGCGTGAGCCAGCTCGCGCTCCAGCTCCTCGTCCCAGCTGCGCCGGTTCGCGGCTCCGGTGAGTGGATCGGTCCGGGCCTGGGTGGCCATCCGCGCCACGAGGTCGTCGCGGTCGAGCGCGGCCGCGATCTCGGCA
Source organism: Cellulomonas sp. (assembly GCA_036384595.1). Taxonomy (GTDB): domain Bacteria; phylum Actinomycetota; class Actinomycetes; order Actinomycetales; family Cellulomonadaceae; genus Cellulomonas_A. The sequence continues at coordinate 1,299 of DASVMA010000178.1, forward strand.
GCGACGAGCTCGACCATGTACAGGGAGTGCTCGGGGAGCCGGGACCGGGACTCGGAGAAGCCGACGGCGAGGAGCGCGGTCCGGCGACCGTCGCGGGTGACCGGCTCGAACAGCACGGCCCGGGACCCCGTGATCTTGGTGAGTCGCGGTGACACCCGTGGGTCACGGGACACGTCCGCAACGTAGATGCGTTCGCCCGTCCGCCACGCCTCGACCGTCGCAGAGACCGCGGCCCGCGCGGGGATGCGCAGCTGGCTCAGGTCGAGCCCGCGGGTGCCTGCCGTCGCCACGTAGTCACCGTCGGCATTCCGCTCGACGATGACCGCGTAGCTCGCACCGGTGACGAGGCGTGCGGCCGCGCACAGCTCGGCCCGGGGGTCGATGCCGGCCGTGAGCGAGCGGGTGATGGCCCCCAGGGCGGCGACGTCGGCGGTGCGCTGGCGTGACTGCTCGACGAGCATCTGGATGGGCGGGCCGGCGAACAGCCCGACGACGACCGAGACGACCGTCGTCGTCCACGCGGACGGCGGATAGAGCGGCGGACCGATCAGGATCATGGGACCCATGAGGATCACGGCCATCGCCGCGACCGCGAGCGCGAGCTGACGGCGGCTGCCGTACAGCGCCAGCCAGATGACGGGCAGCATCACCAGCGGCGTGTAGCCCGCGGCCGCTCCACCTCGGGCCTGGCGCATGAGCGCGACCACGACGAAGAACCCGATCGGGAGGACCGCCTCGCACCACGCCGGGAGCCGGCCCCACGGGACGATCACCGCCGCGAGAGGCACCAGCAGCATCGAGGCACCCGCAGCCACGAGCACGATCCGGCTCGCCGACTCGGTGACCGTCGACAGCTCCAGCAGCACCGCGACGAGCGCGACGGCGACGAACGGCACGCCGCGACGGAGTGCTCCGGGGTCGCTCAGCGGGCGGAGCGTCATGGCGCCCCGCAGAGTCGCCGGCTCATCCCGCTCGATCACGCGCTCGCCTCCGTCCTGGTCTCCGGGACCGAGGAGACCGGGGCCGGACGCCGGGGTCTCGCGGTCGACAGCGGTACCGGACCGGCCAGCACCGTCCCCATGTCATCGGCGCGCACGAGGGAGATGTGAAGCGTCTTCGCGCAATGGCTCGCGGCGCACCGGTGAGGCGACGTCGGCGTCTCACCGTGCGGACGACCGTCGCGCTCCACACCCCGGATGGCTCGACCGGTCGATGTGCGGAGAGCCCCAGGGACGTGCTGCGGCACACTGGAGTGATGATGCGCCGCAGGGTCGTCGTGCACGGCGACGTCCAGGGTGTCGGGTTCCGGTGGTCGTGCGCCCGCGAGGCCGAGCGCCTCGGCGTGCACGGCTGGGTGCTCAACCGGTCCGACGGTGCCGTCGAGATCGTCGCCGAGGGCGAGCCCGCCGCCGTGGAGCAGCTCGTGACCTGGGCGCACCACGGTCCGCGGCACGCCGTCGTGTCGCGCGTCGAGGTCACCGAGGAGACCCCGCAGGGTCTGCGGGACTTCCAGGTCGAGGCCTGACGTCGCTAGGCCTGCCCGGTCGACGCGAGCTCGGCGAGCACGGCGCCGATGCGCCGCTCGCGGGTCTCCGCGGTGCGGGCCGTCGTGACCGACAGGACGTGGCGTCGCCGCTGGGAGTAGGACAGCGACGCGAAGACAGCACGGACGGCCGGGTCGACGTCGAGCGCCGCCTGGAGGTCGTCAGGGACCTCGACGGTGCGGGGCGCGTCGTCGCGAACGACGTCGAGCTCGACGGTGTCCCCCGCTGCGATGCCTGCCGCGGACCGGATCTCGGCGCTGACGGGGATGCGGGTCTGGCCCTTCATCGTCGCGACGGAGCTGGCGTACTCGACGCCGTTGATGCTCACCCGCACCGGGATGCGTCCGCCGCCGCCGAGCGCCTCGACCACCTCGGGCGGGACGGCCACGCCGGTCGCGCTCGTGCCGTCGAGCAGAAGCGTCGTCGTATACCTCATCGGGCAGCCTCCTCGGGCGTCGTCTCCATCGCAGTGTGTCTCAGCCGCAGGCTGACGGCGAGCGGGTGTCAGCCCTGGAAGTGCTGGCGACAACCCGTCCGCGCGGCGACACGGGCGTCGACTACGTCCCGCCGGACACGAGCAGGACGAGGCGGAGCTGGGCTTGGCCCGTCGACTGTCGCTGCCACACGTCGGCGACGGCCCGCAGGGGCCAGGTCTCGTGCGCGACCACCAGGCGACCCGCACCCGCGTGCTCGACGACTGCGGACAGCGCCTCGCGGCGCTGCTCCGCGCTGAGGGAGTTGTTGGTGTAGCCGAGGATGCTCGCGGACCGGCCGCGCAGGACGGCCGACGAGAACATCGCCTCGTCTCCCGATGCCCCGCCGATGTTCACGAGGCGACCACCCTCGGCCAGGACGCGTGACGCCGCCGTCGCGGCCACGCCGAAGACGGGATCGATGACGACGTCGACGGCGCCGCCGGTCGCGCCGGCGAGGCGAGCCGTGAGCTCATCCACGTCGGACGTCATCGCGACGACCTCGTCGGCGCCGGCCGTCCGGGCGCGCTCCTGCGCCTGTGCGGACCGGCAGACGGCGACGACGCGGCTGGCTCCGAGCAGGCGCGCGGCACCGATGGCGGCCTGTCCGACTGCTCCGCCGCCGCCGAGCACGAGGACGCGCTCACCCGGTTGGAGGCGAGCTCGCCACGTGAGCGACATCCATGCCGCGACCGCCGACAGGCCGAGGGCGGCGATCGTCGCGTCGGGCAGCGGCGACTCCAGCGGCACGAGGTCCGCGTCGGGGACGACGCACAGCTCGGCCAGGCTGCCGTCGCCGGGCGTCATGCCGGCCGACGTCGAGAACCAGACCCGCGTACCTGCGTCGAGGACCCCGGAACGCTCGACCGTCCCGACCCCTTGGACTCCGGGGACGTACGGGACCGCGGGCCGGCCGAAGTAGGACGTGCCCGAGGCGCAGAGCAGGTCGAGCGGCACCAGGGGCGCCGCAGCGACCCGCACGAGGCTCTGGCCCGGCGTCGGCACCGGGTCCGGGTGGTCCCCGAACACCGGCGGCTCGCCGGGGGTGTGCAGCACGGCAGCGCGCACGCGGATCCTCCTCAGGCGGGGAAGCCCCGGCCGTGAGCGGGCGGCGGGGCGGGTCGGTGGCGGTCGTCAGGTTGCGATGTCCGGGTACGGCAGGGAGATGTGCTTCATCGCCTGCGCGTAGGCCCGCTGGTACTCGAGCGGGCCGTGGTCGCGCTCGAACATCGCGATGAACAGCGTGAGGGTGAGGAACGGGTGAGCACCCATCAGGAACAGCGCGACGTGGTCGTGCTCCCGCAGGGCCCGACGTTCGTCGTCCGTGAAGGCCAGCCACGTGGTCTTCTCGTCGGCGGTGCAGTTGAGCAGCGTGTTGGCCATCTCGGCCTCCCACCACGTCACGGTCCCGACGGGGTCCTCGCGGTAGCGCTCGACCAGCGCCGGGTCCCGGTCGACGGTGTAGAGGAACTTGTCGAGCAGGTACGTGCTCATTCCGGGACTCCGTTCGGGTACCAGGTGAAGTAGGCCTCCATGGTGTGGAAGAGGTCGAGGGAGTCGACGTGGTCGGCCTTCGCACCCTCGCCGGCGACCCCCATCATCAGCATGAAGTCCATGAAGCCGTGCGTCGCGTTGCCGGGGTGATGGAGGCTGTCCAGCGTCACCTCGGCCAGGCAACCCGCGATGTCCCCGCTGGCGATCCACTCGACCGCCTTCCGGTCGAACTCCGGGTCGGGGCCGTGCTCGCCGAACTGCCGCGGTCCCCCGAGCTCGAGGGACAGGTGGCCGGTGCCGATGATCGCGACCCGCTTGTCCTGCGGCCAGGACTCCACGAGCTGCCGGATGGTCTGGCCCAGCTGCACGAACCGCTTCGGCTGCGGCAACGGCGGCGCGAAGATGTTCGTGTAGATCGGCACGATCGGCAGGTCCGCCTGCGGGCGCAGGGTGATGATCGGGCACGTGATGCTGTGGTCGATGCGCAGCTCGTTGCTGAAGGCCAGGTCGAAGTCCGCGTCGAGGCCCTTGCGCAGGATGTGGGCGGCGAGGTCCTCCTCACCGCGCAGGGTCATCCGCGGCAGCCCGAACTCGCGCTCCTCGTTGTAGAAGTTCGCATCGAAGAACGGCGCCTTCCCGACGAGGAACTGCGGCATGTTGTCGAGCCACATCTGGTGGAAGTGGTCGCTGCCCACCATCACCAGCACGTCGGGCTTCGCCCGGGTGAGGGTCTCGCGGAACGCCTCGATCTTGGCGACCCACTCGTCGGCGAAGGGCGGCCGGTCAGCGCCGGTCGACCTGCTGGTCTTGTAGTAGAAGGGGTGGTGCGTCGAGGCGATGACCGCGGCGATGGTGGCCATGAAGGTGCTCCTCTTTGAGCGTCAGCGGGTGGGTCAGTTCGACGGGTCGGCGGTGGGGTCGACGTAGACGGCGTTGCGGTCGATGGCGAGGTAGGCGTCCATCGCGATGGGCCGACGGCGTTCCTCGGCGATCTGTCCGAGGAGTCCCGCGGCCCGGGCGAGCAGGGCGAAGCCGCGCAGCAGCTCGACCGGCAGACCGAGGTCGGCCAGGGCGGCCCCGCAGACGCCGGCGCCGTTGAGCGGGAGCCGGCGACCGAGCACTCCCTCGTGGACCCGGCCGATCGCCTCGAACAGGCGCAGATGGGGACCGCGCAGTCCCTCCTCGTCGGCGATGCCGATCAGCACCGCGGTCCGTGGGTCGCGCACCTTGTGGACGGGGTGCCCGAGGCCGGGGACGAACCGTCTGGCCGCCTTGGTCTCGGTGACTGCGGCGAGGGCGAGGGCGTCCCAGCCGGCATCGTCGGTGGGCAGCTCCCCCTCGTGCCGCTCGAGGACCTCATGGAGGTAGGTACCGCAGTCCTCGGTCACCCCGAGGAACCGCGACCCACCACCGAGAAGCCCCGCGGCGAGCGCGCCCTGGAGGGAGTCGGGAGCCGACAGGTACGTCAGCCGCGCGGCGATCGCCGTCGGGGTGAACCCGTGGTCGGCCAGCGCGACGAGCACCGCCTCGAAGACCCGCGTCTCCGAGGGTGTCGGTCGACGCATGGCCACCAGCCAGAAGGCAAGCTCGCCGAAGCCCACCTTGCCCATCAGGTCCGCGGTGAGGTCATGGCCCAGCAGTCGGATCTCGTCGGCCGTCGAGGTGCCGAGGGAGGTGGGGAAGGCGAAGTCGTCGGCGGGACTGGTCACGGAAGACGCTCCTGCTCCGGGTGGGGGTGGTCGGACGATGCGGTGAGCCAGCGGCGGATCTCAGGGCCGTGCTCGTCGAGCGACGGGGGCGGCAACCGGTACTCCGCCGGCGTCCCGGAGAAGGTGATCGGGTTCCGCACGGACGGCACGGCGTCCGTGCCCTGGCCGACCTCGACGACGGGATCCAGACCCAGCTCCTGCGCGAACGCCACGCCCCCGTCGATGGTGTTGATCGGCCCGCACGCGACCCCGGCGGCGGTGAGGTCGCGGAACCACTCCATCGTCGTGCGGGTGCGCAACCGCTCGACCAGCAGGGGGCGCAGGTCCTCGCGGTTAGCGGTGCGGTCCTCGTTGCGGCTGAACCGCGGGTCGTCGGCGAGCTCCGGGACGCCGAGCGCCTCGACGAGCTTGCGGAACTGGCCGTTGTTCCCCGCGGTGACGATCAGGTCGCCGTCCGAGCAGGGCAGCGGCTCGTACGGGAACAGGCTCGGGTGGCTGTTGCCCATCCGGAAGGGGACGACGCCCCCGGCGACGAAGGCGCTCGACTGGTTGACGAGCCCCGACAGGGCCGACGACAGGAGGTTGACCTCGACGTGCTGGCCGCGCCCGGTGGTGTGGCGTGAGTTCAGGGCGGCGAGGACGCCGATGGTCGCGTGCAGTCCCGCCATCACGTCGAAGACCGAGATGCCCGCCCGGAGCGGCTTGCCGTCCGGCTCCCCGGTCAGGCTCATGAGTCCCGAGATGGCCTGGACGATGAGGTCGTAGCCCGGCAGGGACGAGCCCTCGGGCCCGCTCCCGAACCCGCTGATCGACGCGTAGACGACCCGAGGGTTGCCAGCGGCGACCGTGTCGTAGTCCAGCCCGAACCGCGCCAGACCCCCGGGCTTGAAGTTCTCGACGACCACGTCGGCACGGCGGGCCAGCTCCTGGGCGACGACGAGGTCGTCGGGGTCGCGGAAGTCCAGCGAGATGGAGCGCTTGTTGCGGTTCACGCCGAGGTAGTAGGTCGAGACGCCGTCCCGGACCGGCGGGAGCCACGAGCGCGTGTCGTCACCACCGGGGCCTTCCACCTTGACCACCTCCGCTCCGAGATCAGCCAGCAGCATCGTCGCGTACGGGCCGGCCAGGATGCGGGAGAAGTCGGCGACGAGGAGACCGTCGAGAGCGCCACCGTGGGCTGTCGCACCGGGCACGGGCTGGTCTTCGTTCATCGGCGGTATGACACCTTCGCTGTTCGTGACGGCATACGGACGAACGTCCGTTCCGCGCCCTCCTAGTTTCCGACCGCCGCTCCCGTGATGTCAAGGCTCGCGCGGCTCTGACGGTCGCGCCTCTTTCACCCTCTTGACATGTGATGCAGGTCACCTCACGATGAGGTCATCGAGAATGTGACCGTCAGGCGGACATCGGTCCGCTCGCTCGGTCGACCGTGATCAGGAGGAGAAGATGTCCAACCCCGACACCGACGTCCCGGCGCCCGGCCGTCCCGTGGTCCTGCGCGGTGGCACGGTCCTGACCATGGACGACGCGCACACGATCCTGACCGATGCGGACGTCCTGGTCGTGGGCGACCGCATCGCCGCGGTCGGCACGGCGCTGGACGTCCCCGAGGGCACCCAGGAGATCGACGCCCGCGGCGGCATCGTGATGCCCGGGATGATCGACACGCACCGGCACATGTGGCAGACCGCCATGCGGGGCTACGGGGCCGACTGGACCCTGACCCAGTACTTCGTCTGGTACTACCTCGAGCACGGCAAGGCGTTCCGGCCCGAGGACGTGTACGCGGGCAACCTGGTCTCCGCCTGGGACGCGCTCGAGGCCGGCGTGACCACCACGGTCGACTGGTCCCACGGCCTGCAGACCGTCGACTACGCGGAGGCGGCTGTCGACGCGTTGCAGGCCGTCCCCGGTCGGTTCGTGCTCGCCTACGGCAACATCCAGGCCGGACCCTGGGAGTGGACGGCCGACCCTGCCGTCCGTGCGTTCCTCGAGCGACGGCGCACCGGCTCGGGCGACCTGCTGGGCTTCCAGCTCGCGTTCGACGTCACGGGCGACCCGACCTTCCCGGAGCGAGCCGCCTTCGAGGTGGCGCGCGACCTGGGCCTTCCCGTGACCACCCACGCCGGCGTGTGGGGCGCCACGAACGACGACGGCATCCGCCTCATGCACGAGAACGGCTTCATGACCCCGGAGACCATCTACGTCCACGCCGCCACGCTGACCGCCGACTCCTACCATCGGATCGCCGCCACCGGCGGTTCGATCTCGGTGTCCACCGAGTCCGAGCAGAGCGCGGGTCAGGGCTACCCACCCACCTGGCAGGTCCGCCGGCACGACATCCCGGTGTCGCTCTCGATGGACACGAGCGTGTGGTGGAGCGGCGACCTCTTCTCGGCGATGCGCACGACGCTCGGGGCCGACCGCTCGCGCGAGCACCTCGAGGCGCACGCCAAGGGCGACACGGTCACCCACGTGCACCTGCGCGCCGAGCAGGTCGTCGACTGGGCGACCCGTGGCGGGGCCCGAGCCCTCGGTCGCGACGACCTGGGCCGGCTCGAGCCGGGCAAGAAGGCCGACGTCGTGCTGATCAAGAACGACAGCTCTCCGGTCTCGTTCCCGCTGCTCAACCCCTACGGGCACGTCGCGTTCCAGGCGCAGCGCGGCGACGTGCACACCGTGCTCGTCAACGGTCGGGTCGTGAAGTACGCGCACCGGCTCGTGGGCGTCGACCTGCCGGCCGTCCGGCGCACCGTCGAGGCCACCGTCGACCACCTGCGGTCGACGCTCGGCGAGGAGGCGTGGGCCCAGGGCATGAACCCTGACCGGCCGCACGACGAGGTGCTGGACAACCCGTACCAGTACACGAGCTACAAGTCAGACTCCACGCACGACGCCCGCGGCAGCGTCTTCGGCGAGCCCGTCCCGGGCAGCTGAGCCCTGCACCCCCGGCCGGCGCTGCACGCCGGGGGGTGCTCGTCGGAGCCGTAGGCTCGCCGGGGATCGCGGGCGAGGCGTCGGACCAGCGGCCGCACAAGGTACGAGGAGGAGGCGGCGATGGCCGGACGGGGAGAAGGGCCAGACTTCGTCGAGTCGCTGGCCCGAGGGCTGGACGTCATCGCCTGCTTCGACGCGGACCACCCCGTCATGACCCTCACCGAGGTCGCCGCCGCGGCCGGTCTGGCCCGGCCCACCGCACGGCGCCTGCTCCTGACGCTCGAGGAGCTGGGGTTCGTCCGTACGGTCGGAGTCGCGTTCCAGCTGACACCCCGGGTGCTGACGCTGGGCATGGCCTACATCGGCGCGCTCGGCCTCTGGGAGATCGCACGTCCGCACCTCGAAGCGCTCGTCGCGCGCACCGGCGAGTCGTCGTCCATGGCGCAGCTGGACGGCTCGGACATCGTCTACATCGCCCGCGTCTCCGTCCCGAAGCTCATCGCGCTGCGGGTGGAGGTCGGCACCCGGTTCCCCGCCACCCGCACCTCGCAGGGCAAGGTCCTGCTGGCCGCCCTGACTCCTGCCGAGCTGGCGGCGACGCTCGCGCAACCCAGTCGCGCGGGGCTGCCGCCCGTCGCCGGCCCGTCGGCCGACCAGCTGCGCGACGAGCTCACGGAGGTCCGCGCGCGCGGCTGGGCGCTGGCCGACGAGGAGCTGGCGCCCGGCGTTCGCTCGGTCGCCGTCCCGGTGCGAGACGGCACCGGCACCGTCCGAGCGGCCATGAACGTCACCGTCCACGCTGCGGAGACGACCACCGAGCGACTTCTCGAGGAGCACCTGCCGCGGCTGCTGCGCACCGCCGGCGACGTGAGCGCCGAGTGGGCCCTGTGGCAGTCCCGGCCGCACGTCGAGCTCGGTCGACGCCAGCACGAGGTCACGGCCGAGCCGGCGACGGATGCGCTGACCGCCGAAGGCTGAGGCCTGAATCTGCTCACGGTCGGGTCTGACGCTGCGCTTCGCCATCTCTGTCAGAACCGGACACGCGACTCTTACTCAAGGCCAAGTGCTCGAGCCGCCCTTGCGTCAGAAAAGCCGCGACCGGGGTGCGCCGCACTGATGGCGCGTCCGACGGCGATGAGCTCTCCTCGCCGTTCCCTGGAACAGGGCAGCTCGAGCAGGACGCGGTCACCCTCCAGCAGCGATACGCGAGGACCTTGAAACGGGACGAACTGCCAATGAATCTTGCTTACGCGGCTCAGATCCACTTCGGTGACTGCCCCGGCTCCATTGTGAAGGATATATAGGGAGCCGATTATCTCGATGACCGTCCTCAGCGAAAGAACCTTCCACCAGACGGTCAGCATCGACAGGCCAATCGCGGTGACTCCCAGGTAGCGAAGGGGACCGGCCAGGAATAGTTGGACAGCGAGGACGAGGATAGACGTCATGGCAATGGCCGTCGGCACGCCTCGCAGGAGCTGCGTCTCGGAGCGCGTGAAGTCCGGCGAACGATCGGCTGTCATCTATCTCTGAACCAGCCCACGCCAACGACGTTCATCATGTACCGCGACATCGCCACCGTCGACCTGCCAAGCACCCGACTTGACCTACGGCAGGCCATGCCGACAACCCCATGCACCCTTTGTCGCGACGAGATGCGGGTCACAATCACGCCTTCCATCGAGCTATCGCCGCCCGAGGCCATCCGAAGCCGAGCAACGACGTCAGGCCTGCATGTCGACGAATCGCGAGTAGTGGCCCTGGAACGCCACGGTGATCGTGTCAGTCGGACCGTTACGGTGCTTGGCGACGATCAGGTCGGCCTCTCCGGCGCGGGGTGATTCCTTCTCGTAGGCATCTTCACGGTGCAGAAGAATGACCATGTCGGCATCCTGCTCGATGGATCCGGACTCGCGGAGGTCGCTCATCATCGGACGCTTGTCCGTGCGCTGCTCCGGGCCACGGTTCAGCTGGGAGATCGCGATGACGGGCACCTCGAGCTCCTTCGCGAGGAGCTTGAGGGCACGCGAGAACTCCGAGACCTCCTGCTGGCGGGACTCGACGCGCTTGCCGGACGACATGAGCTGCAGGTAGTCGATGACCACGAGCTCCAGGTTGTGCCGCTGCTTGAGCCGCCGGCACTTTGCCCGGATCTCCATGAGGGACATGTTCGGCGAGTCGTCGATGAACAGCGGCGCTTCGGAGATTCGGCCCATCGTGGACGCGAGCTTCTGCCAGTCGTCCTCGCCCATCTGACCCGTGCGCAGCTTCTGCAGGTGGATCTTCGCCTCGGCAGAGAGCAGTCGCATCGTGATCTCGTTGCGGCTCATCTCGAGCGAGAAGACAACGGACGTCTTTCCGTGCTTGATGGACGCAGAACGGACAATATCGATTCCGAGAGTCGAGTTGTGGGTCGGCACCATTGCGCGGCTGGCCAGGTACAGGTGCTCCGGGTGATCGATCTCCACGCACCTGACGGGGACGCTGTCGATCGGCTCGACGGCCACGACGTACCGCTGGCGGAGCCGCGGGGTCGACGGGCGGCGACGATCCTTGTGGACCAACCGCTTCCGCTCGAGCGCGAAGACGTCGTCGTCGGTCGTGAAGGTCAGGGTGTACGCGACCGAGGTCTCGTCAGTTCGGCCCCGGACGATCCGCGTGGACCACCCCGCGCGGTACCCGAGCGAGTGGACGAGCTCACGCACGTCGTCGGCCAGGCGCCGGCTGGTCAGGGTGATCTGCGGGCTGCCCGTCGGGTTGACGGTGCCGTCGGTGTCGAGAAGCCCCGCGAGCAGCTCGCGCCTCTGAGTCTCGCTGGCCCTCAGGTACTCCGTCGGGATGTGCTTGTTGTTCATGACCCCGAGCGAACGGAGGATGCCCGCGACGGTGCCGTGGTGATCCCGGCACGCCTGGCATCGACGCAGGCCGGTGCTTGGCACCCCGCAGTCAGGGCACGTCGGGGCCGCGACCGGCGACGACACCATCGTGGCGCGGCCCCCGCACGACTGTCCGCAGGTCCGGACCTGGCTGGTGCGCGGGACGAACGCGTGGCCGCAGACCACGCACTCGCGCGCTGCGATCTGGTCGGGCTCGGGGAGCCGCAGGCTGTAGAGCCGGGCAGCACCCGCCGGCGAACGCTGCTCGCGCGCGACGAGTCCCAGGCCCTCGATCCGCATCGCGATCTCGGGGTCGGCCGACGTGAACCGTGCCGAGGCGGAGTGTCCGTCGCCCAGCCAGACACCGAGCGCGTACGGCACGAGGGGCAGGTCGGCGTCGGGCAGGTCGAGCGCGGCAGCGACGTCGACGGAGTGGTTGGCCCGACGATCAGCCGTGGCGCAGTGCAGCGTCGTCGCAAGCTGCTCAGTCGTACGGATCGCGGTGGTCCCGCCGCCGGGCAGACGCCTCATGGAACGGGTTCGGGTCGCCCACTCGTGCTGGGCGTCCGCGACGATCTCCGTCCCGTCGTCGAACGTCACTCGGTAGCAGGGGCGGTTCATCATGACCTGCGTCACTGCTACGACGAGGGTCGTCGTCCCGTCGGCGGCGATGAGCTGGTCGCCGACCTGGACGTCGCCCATCGTCGTCCAGCCGGTGGGGGTCGGGAGAGGTGTGTCGAGCGCGAGGGCCTTGCCGATGGCGGGACGCGCGGCAATGACAATCATCTGTCCGGGGTGCAACCCGTTCGTCAACCGGTCCAGGTCCGCGAACCCCGTCGGCACCCCGACCATGCCCACCCCGCGGTGCCCCGCCGCCTCGATCTCGTCGACGGCACCGCCGATGACGTCGCCGAGCCGGTGGTAGTCCTCGGACGCGCGCCGCTCGGTGACCGCGTACACCTCGGCCTGCGCGTTGTTGACGATGTCGTCGACGTCGCCGCCGTCGGTCGCGTAGCCGAGCTGGACGATGCGCGTGCCAGCCTCGACGAGGCGGCGCAGGACGGCCCGCTCGCGCACGATCCGCGCGTAGTACCCCGCGTTGGCGGCGGTCGGCACCATGGAGATGAGGGTGTGGAGGTAGGGCGCCCCGCCGATGCGGGTCATCTCGCCGCGCTTGGTCAGCTCGTCGGAGACGGTGACCGCGTCCGCGGGCTCGCCACGGCCGTACAGGTCGAGGATCGCGTCGTAGATCGCCTCGTGCGCCGGGCGGTAGAAGTCGTTGCCGCGCAGCTGCTCGACGACGTCGGCGATGGCGTCCTTCGAGATCATCATGCCGCCGAGGACGCTCTGCTCGGCGGCGATGTCCTGCGGAGGGGTCCGGTCGAACTCGCGGGTGCGGCCCGACCCCGACGGCATGCCGTACTCGAGCTCTTCGATCGTCACAGACCCATCCCCGCCTCGACCTCAACCTACCGAACACTTGTTCTACCGGGAGGGTCCGACACCCTGCGTGACCGCGCTCCCGGCGAGGTCCGACGCCCTGCGTACGCCGACGTCGAGAATGGCCCCGGCGTGCCGTCGACCACTCCGACGCGAACGCCTACGCGAGGCTAGAGCCGATTCCTCCGGAGGGAAAACGGCGTCGTCCACAGGCCCTGGGGACGACGGTCGATCCCCTGTGGACCGTGTCCGATTTCTCTGTGCACAGGGTGTGGGCGCACCTGTGGATAATCGTTCGCTACAGGTCCGAGCGGACGGTTCGACCGGCCCAGACGTTGTGCACCGCCTGTGGACGGGAGACTCGTGGCGAAGATTTCACCTGCTGGACAGATTCCGTCCACCATCGACCGGCAGATCGCCACCCTCGCCGTTCCTGCCCTCGGTGCCCTCGTCGCCGAGCC
>DASVMA010000179.1:0-2504 GCA_036384595.1 Cellulomonas sp.
CTACCTTCCGCAGACGCCGGACGCCTACCCGGCGTTCCTCGAGAAGCGCGTCTACCAGGGGTCGTCCGGCCGGGTCTACCCGCTGCCGTTCGTCGAGCGCATCAGCCAGGTGAAGCGGCCGAGGAGCTGGGACGCGATCCACCTCGAGAACGACTGGGTGCGGCTGGTCGTCCTGCCCGAGCTCGGTGGGCGCATCCACGTCGGCATGGACAAGTCGAACGGCTACGACTTCTTCTACCGGAACAACGTCATCAAGCCGGCGCTCGTCGGCCTGGCGGGTCCGTGGATCTCGGGTGGCGTCGAGTTCAACTGGCCGCAGCACCACCGGCCGGGCACGTTCCTGCCGACGGACTCGTTCATCGAGCACGAGCCGGACGGTGCCGTGACGGTCTGGTGCTCGGACCACGACCCGTTCGCGCGGATGAAGGGGATGCACGGCATCCGGATGCGCCCGGACACCTCGGTGATCGAGCTGAGGGTCCGCCTGTTCAACCGGACCGACGACGTGCAGACCTTCCTCTGGTGGGCGAACGTGGCCGCTCGCGCCGGTGACGACTACCAGTCGTTCTTCCCGACCGACGTCCGGGTCGTCGCGGACCACGCCAAGCGCGCCGTGACGACGTTCCCCCAGGCCGACCGGCCGTACTACGGAATCGACTACGCGGCCCGCGTGGATGCCGAGCACCCGGACGCCGACCGGCTGGACTGGTACCGCAACATCGTGGTCCCGACGTCGTACATGTGCCTCGGGTCGCAGGACGACTTCTTCGGCGGGTACGACCACGCGGAGCGCTCCGGATTCGTCCACTGGGCCGACCACCGGGTCGCTCCGGGCAAGAAGCAGTGGACGTGGGGCAACTCCCCGTTCGGCTGGGCCTGGGATGCCAACCTCACGGACGGCGACGGCCCCTACGTCGAGCTGATGGCCGGCGCCTTCACCGACAACCAGCCCGACTTCTCCTTCCTCGCGCCGGGTGAGACCAAGACCTTCAGCCAGTTCTGGTACCCGATCCAGGAGATCGGGCCGGCCCACCAGGCGACCTTGGCCGCCGCGGTGCGGCTGGACGTCGTGCCAGGTGAGGGCACCACGGCCGTCCGGCTGGCCGTCGGCGTCACGAGCGTCCGGTCCGGGCTCGACCTTCGCCTGATCGACGAGACGGGCACGGAGGTGTGGACCCGCACGGTCGACGCGGGCCCGGGCGCACCGGTCGTGGAGGAGCTCGTTCTCGACGGACGGTACGAACCCGTCGACCTCAGCCTGATCGTCGGGCACGACGGCAGCGAGCTGGTGCGCTGGCGTCATCGGCCCGCACCGGAACGGCTCGAGATCCCCGAGCCCGCGTCCGAGCCGCGCGCACCGGGCGACGTCCCGACCGTCGAGGAGCTGTACCTCACCGGGCTGCACCTCGAGCAGTACCGCCACGCGACGCGTTCGGCCGAGCCGTACTGGCTCGAGGCGCTCGCACGCGACCCGGGCGACGTCCGCACCAACGTCGCCCTCGCGGCCGCACGCCTCCGCAGCGGCAGGTACGCCGAGGCGGAGGCGCACCTGCGGCTCGCGATCGACCGCGAGACCCACCGGAACCCCAACCCGTACGACGGCGAGGCGAGTTACCGGCTCGGCCAGGTCCTGGCACGGACCGGGCGCGAGTCCGAGGCGTACGACGCCTTCGGCAAGGCCGTCTGGAACTACGCGTGGCGCGTCCCGGCCCATCTCGCGATGGCGCGCCTGGATGCAGCTGCGCGACGCGACCAGCTCGCGCTCGACCACGTCCACGCCGTGCTCGCCCTCGACTCCGAGCAGCTCCAGGCGAGGGACCTCGCCGTCCTCCTGCTGCGTCGCCTCGGCCGGCAGGACGAGGCCGCGGCGCTACTGGCCGAGACGCTCGCCCTGGACCCGCTCGACCAGTGGGCGCTGGACCTCGCCGGGCAGGGAGCGGTGACCGACGCTCCGACCGGCATCGACGTCGCGCTCGAGTACGTCAGCGTGGGGGAGACCGGGACCGCGCTGCGGATCTTCCAGGAGGTCGCAGCGATGCCCACCCCGGCGGGACAGGTGGCCGTCGGTCCGCTCGCGCACTACTACCTCGCGGACCTCCTGCGGCGCTCCGGTGACCTCGAGTCAGCCGATCGGGAGTCGAGGCTCGCGCAGGCCGCGGACGTCACCCACTGCCTCGCGTCGCGGCTCGACGACGTCGACCTGCTGGTGCGCACCAGCGCGGCGGACCCCACAGACTCGCGCGCGTGGGCGCTGCTGGGCCACTGGCTGTACTTCCAGCGCCGGTACGCCGACGCCGTGGGTGCGTGGCAGGCCTCGGTCGCCATCGACGACTCCGACCCGGTGGTCTGGCGGAACCTCGCCGTCGCGGCCTTCAACGTCGCCGGGGACGCGGATCGTTCCCACGAGTACTACGCCCGGGCTCTCGCAGCTGCCGGTCCTGATGCCCGGCTGGTCTACGAGTCCGACCAGCTCGGCAAGCGCACGGGTGTCGCCTCGGACGTGC
>DASVMA010000180.1:0-4259 GCA_036384595.1 Cellulomonas sp.
GTCGCGACGACGTCCGCACCGTCCCACAGCGCAGCCGCGAGCGCAGATCCGGGCTCGTCGACGCACAGCTTCACGAGCGCGCTCGCGTCGAGGTAGACGAGGGCCATCGTCGGCGCCGGGTCAGCGCCGCAGCCGGCGGACGAGGTCCGAGACGGCGCTCACGGGACGGCCTGCTCCGTGCGCCTCGACCTCGGCAGGCGGGCGGGCGGTCGTGGGTGGCGTGAGCAGCCCGTCGCGTTCGAGCCGCGCGAGCAGGTCCGCCGATGCGATCCCCGACAGTCGTGCCACCGGGATGCCGCGTTCGGTGATGACGACGTCCTCGCCGGACCGTGCGGCGTCGATCCATTGCCGCAGGTCGGCGCGCAGGGCACTGACTGCTACCTCCATGCACCGACCGTACACACCCAGCCGTCGGACGCGTACAGATCCGACGAGCCGACCGTTCTCAGAGCTCGGGCAGCGCCGCGCGCGCGTCGTCCGGGGACACCCCGGCAGCCTCGAGCAGGTCGACGGCCAGCGAGCGCAGCAGGAGGACGAGGCTCTGGACCTGCCAGTCGTCGGGCGCGAGGACGAACGGGTCGAGGCGACGGGTGACAGCCAGGAGCTCGGTGCGCGCCTGCGTCGGTGTGGCGCCCGTCATCATCGCGGTCCCGAGGGCGTCGGTGCCGCGGGCGAGCTCGTCGACGACGGTCGCGACGCCGGTCAGCTCGTGCGGCGCCTCGGACTCCACGAGCGACTGCGAGCGCCGGGCCAGCACGCGGGCGTTCCGCATCGCGCGGTCGACGAGCACGGCGGACTGCCCGAGCGACCCGAGCTCTGCCCGGTGTCGACGCCACGCGGGTGAT
Organism: Cellulomonas sp.; assembly: GCA_036384595.1. Lineage (GTDB taxonomy): Bacteria > Actinomycetota > Actinomycetes > Actinomycetales > Cellulomonadaceae > Cellulomonas_A. The sequence goes on from DASVMA010000180.1 coordinate 846, forward strand.
AACCGGGCGAGCTCGCGCGCGCTGGCCGCGCCGTCGTGCCAGTCGTCGAGCGCGGGTTGCGACGCCCGCCCGCGCACGAGGGCGTCCTCGACGTCCTGGACCGTGCCCGTGCGCCACCCTCGGGCGAGCGTGCGCAGCATCCCGACGAGCTCGATCGTGGCGGTCCGTGACTGGGCCCGGACGGGTCGACGCGGGTCGCTCGGAGTGAGTGCGGTGACCGCGAGCGCGACCGCGCCACCGACGGCCGCGTCGGTCCAGCGCCCGAACCCGCCGCCCGACGCCCCGAGCGACGGCAGCCCGACGATGACGAGCGCCTGCACGCCGGCCTGCGTCGTGAACGTGATGCCGCGGTCCAGGAAGCGCGCGGTGGTCGCCGCGACGAGCAGCACGAGCGCGACCTGCCACGGTCCGCTGCCGATGAACCGCACGACGACGTCCCCGAGGCCGACCCCGAGCGCGACCCCGACGGCGAGCTCGGCGACCTTGCGGATCTTCCGGTCGGCACTGAAGCCGAGGCACACCCAGGCGGAGACGGTCGCGAAGAACGGGTACTGGTGCCCCAGCACGTACCGGCCGATGGCCGCCGCGACAGCCACGGCAACCGTCGCCTGCAGGATCGGGTACGCCGACGAGCGCACGCGCGCCCGACCCTGCCGGATCCGCGCGTCGAGGTAGACGCGCGCGGCGCGGCGGGAGCCTGGTTCGCCCTCGGCCCGCACCGTGCTCATCGCCGCCTCACCGCATGCACCACCTGCCCGGTCGCCAAGGTCACAGGCTCGGGTGCTGCCCCAGGCCGTGCGCGACGGGTCCCCGCGGCGCGGGCCGGTCGGTGGACACGCCCTCACCCGCGACGATGACCTCCTGGCCTGCGGCCACCGCGCCACCGTCGCAGTCGACGACGAGCTCGATGTCGGTCGGCGTCGACCGCTTGACGACCGCGAGCGCGATCGGTCCGAGCTCGTGGTGCCGGGCCACGCTCGTGATCTGCCCGACGACCCGACCGGCCTCGCCGCCCGACGCGAGCTCACCGAACTCCCGGACCTGGGCGCCCGGCTCGGGCAGCAGGTGGCCGGAGCCGTCGAGGTGCAGCATGACGATCCGGCGCGGCGGTCGGCCGAGGTTGTGCACGCGCGCGACCGTCTCCTGGCCGCGGTAGCAGCCCTTGTGCAGGTGCACGGCCGTGCGCAGCCAGTCGAGCTCGTGCGGGATCGTGCGGTGGTCGATCTCACGGCCGGCCCGGGGCCGCCATGCCTCGATCCGGGCGGCCTCGGACGCCCACGTCCCGACGAGCGGCCAGCCGGCGGACTCGCGCGCGGCGACGGCCTGGACGAGGTCGGCGCGCGGGACGAGGACGAGCCGCCACGCGCGGTCGGCCCCGGGGTGGCTCGCGTCGTCAGGGCCGTAGCGGGTGCCGCCCGGAGCGGTGTGCGGCCACGGGTCGCGCCAGGTGACCGGTTCGCCCTCGGCTCCCTCGGCTGCGACCGGCTCGCCGATCACGGCCCAGTCGGCGGTGACGTCCGCAACCTCGACGCGGAGCATGAAGCGCATCCGGTCGAGCCACGCCGCCAGCTCCGGCGCAGCTGCACCCTCGGTCAGCAGCCAGGTCGCCTCGCCGTCATCCACGACACCGGCCGCGTGCTCGATGTGCCCCTGCGGGCTGAGCACGAGCAGCTCGGTCGAGGTCCGCGGGGCGAGCGTCGTGAGCTCCTGCGAGGTGATCGAGTTCAGCCACGTGAGCCGGTCCGGCCCCGCGACGCGGACGACCCCGAGGTTCGACTGGTCGACGACCGCACCGCCCCGAGCGAGCGCGCGCTGCTCGGCCGTCGGGTCGCCGTAGTGGAAGGCGACACCGGCGTCGACGCCCGAGCCGGCGACGGCGCCGTGCCGCGCGAGCAGGGGGCTGGGGGGCGTCATGGCTGGTCCTCGTCGTCTGTCAGGGGCGCGTCCGCGCGGACGAGCCGCGCGGATGCGTACGTCTGCATGGGGTTCCCGAAGGCCGCGAGGTCGAAGGCCCACATCAGGTCGCCGTGGACGAGCCCGTAGAGGCGCTTGCCCGCCGTGACCTCGACCGCCGACGCGGTGCGCGCGACGAGGTCGCTCACGAGGTCGATGCGGCCGTTGCCGACGGCTCCGAGATACAGCGAGAGGTGGCCGGACGGGTCGGCGAGCAGGACCTCGACGGGGGCCTGGTCGGCCGTGAGGCCCTCGGGACGCTCGGGCGGGACCCGCCAGTAGCCGGACTCCGTCGACCAGACCGGGCCAGGCTCGGCGGCCGTGACGGCGGCGTCGGGATCGACGAGCGCTGCGGCGTCGTCGGGGGCGACGACCAGACGGATCGTCGAGGTGTACGCGAGGTAGGGACCGCCGTCGTGCGTGAACTCGACGTCCTGCGTGAACGCGGACTCGTCGATCCCGGGGTAGCCCACGACGCCCTCACCGTGCCAGCGCCCCACGAGCCAGGCCAGGGGGTACACCTCGGGCGCGAGGCCCTCCGGGATGATGAACGTCATAGCCGCCTTCGTCGAACGCCTGCGCTCAGCGCTGGCCCTTGTACAGACGCAGGACCACGAGCCCTGCGAACCACGCGATGGTCAGCGTGGCGATGACCAGAAGGCCGATGAACACCGCTTCGAGTGCACCCATCCCCCGATCCTAACGACACGCCCGCCCTACGCTGTCCGGATGACCACGCCGACGCGCAGCCTCGTCATCAAGGCCACCAGCGGGGCCGACCGCCCCGAGACCGTGAACCAGGCGTTCACCGTCGCGGCTGCGGCCGTGGCGGCCGGGGCGGCTGTGAGCCTGTGGCTGACCGGGGAGGCGGCGTGGCTTGCGCTGCCCGGTCGCACCGCCGATGTCGCGCTCGACCAGGCCGCACCGCTCGGCGACCTGCTCGCGGTCGTCCTGGACGCCGGCACCGTCACGGTCTGCACGCAGTGCGCCGCGCGCCGCAGCTTCGGAGCCGACGACGTGGTCCCGGGCATCCGGATCGCGGGTGCCGCGGTGTTCGTCGAGGAGATCCTGGCCGACGGCGCGCAGGCGCTCGTGTACTGAACCTGCCGCTCGCGGGTCAGGCGGCCCGCGAGCGCAGCCGCACGCCGAGCAGGTAGAGCTCGCAGCCGAGGCACAGGCCGAACGCCGAGTTGAGGAACGCGGCGACCAGCGCGAGCGCGGCTGCGACCGGCACGGCGGCGGTCACGCCCGCCAGCCCGAGCAGCACCCCGATGCCCGTGATGATCAGGCCGACGAGCTGGGCGAATCGCGGCGGACGCGGGTCCTCGAGCTCTGCGGGGGGTGCCAGGCGCGGACGGACCAGCTTCCGGAAGACGAGGCCCTGGACCGTCCCCTGCGCACCGCGCACGGCGCCGAGGGCGAACAGGGCGGCGATGACCGCCAGCAGCACCGTCGCCGACC
>DASVMA010000181.1:0-1847 GCA_036384595.1 Cellulomonas sp.
GATCGTCTACCTCGTCGTCCCGCCCTTGTCCCGTCTGCTCGGCGGGGCGCTGCCCGACGCCACCGGCTGGCTGCTCGCCCTCCTGGCGATCCCCGCGGTCTGGGCCGTCGACGCCGCCGACAAGTGGCTGCGGCGACGCTCACGGAACGTCCCGGCGATGCGACGGCCGACCCGGCCCGACAGCCGGACCAGACCGCAGCCGGACCGCGTGTGACACCGCTCGGGCCGGGCGCGCGCAGGGCCTCGACCTCGCTCGCCGCCACCGGTGGACAGCCCCCGGTGGGCGGCGGAGAGTGAGAGTGGCAGCGAGTTCTGGCGAGGACATCGACGAGAAGGAGAGACGCCATGGCACGCACGGTCGTCGTCGGGATCGAGGGGACGAGCTCGAGCCACGACGCGTTGACCTGGGCGGCCGCAGCCGCCGCCGCGCGCAACGACACCCTCGAGATCGTGCATGCGACCGGGGTGCCGAACATCGAGCTGTACGACGACGCGCTCGAGCAGAGCGCCCAGACGCTCCTGCAGGGCGAGCGCGAGCGCGCGCTCGCAGCAGCGCCGGACCTCACCGTCACGGCGACGCTCACCCGCGACACCCCCGGCAGGGCGCTCACCGAGGCGTCCGAGCAGGCCGACCTGGTCGTCATCGGCACGCACCCGTACAGCCTGCTCGAGCGGGTCTTCTCCGGCTCGCTGGCCTACCAGGTCGCCGCCGGGGCGCACTGCCCGGTGCTGATCGTGCCGCAGGAGACGGGTGAGGGCGGCACGGGCGTCGTCGTCGGCGCGGACGGGTCTCCCGACTCTGTTGCGGCCGTCGCCCTCGCCGCGACCGAGGCCGACCGGCTCGGGCAGGAGCTCACCGTCGTGCACGCCTGGCGCTCCCCCGACCTGTTCCTGACCGGCGACACGGGCCGCGGGTACCGCGACGAGCGGGTCGAGGAAGGCGAAGGGGTCGTGCTGGCCGAGTCGGTCGCGGGACTGGGTGACCGCTACCCGGACCTCGTCGTCCACCAGCAGCTGGTCCAGAGCCAGCCCGCGCAGGCCCTGCTCGACGCCGCCAAGGGCGCGCGACTCCTGGTCGTGGGCAGCCGCGGGCTCGGCGGCGTCGCACGCATGCTGCTCGGCTCGGTGAGCCACACCCTCGTGCTGCACCCACCGTGCCCGGTGCTCGTCATGCGCACCACCTGACCGACAGGTCAGGCGACCGCCCCGGGGACGCGCTGGTCGGGCGCGTCCGCGCGGGCGGTCTCCGCGTCGGCGCGCGGACCCCAGGTCGGCGCCGCCGGCTTGGCGAAGAACAGCACGATGACCGAGCCCACGACCGCAGCGCAGGCGGGCAGCACGAGCGACTGCGACATGGCCGAGGTGAACCCCGCGTGCAGGAACGGCGGTAGTGCCCCTGCTGCGGAGAACCCCGCGGCGGGCGCCCCGCCGCCGGCGCTCGGGAGCTCGGCAGCGAGCCGCGCCTGCATCAGGGCCGCGATGCAGGCGCTCCCGAGCACCGCGCCGACCTGCCGGGTCGTGTTGTAGACGCCCGACCCCGCGCCGGCCTGCTGGCGCGGCAGGTTGCGGGTCGCCGTCGTCGAGATCGGCCCCCACATGCACGCGTTCGCGAGCCCCAGCACCGCACCGGGCAGGAGCAGCAGCGCCACCGCGGTGCCCGGAGTGAGCAGCGCCGCGTACCAGAACAGCCCGAGCGCGAGCAGCAGCAGGCCGGTGAACGCCACGTAGCGCGGGTTGACCCGGTCGATGAGCTTGCCGACGAGCGGAGCGAGCACACCCGAGATCACCGCCATCGGAGCGAGCATCAGCGCCGACTGCGTCGGGGTGAGGCCGCGGACGATCTGGAA
>DASVMA010000182.1:0-3090 GCA_036384595.1 Cellulomonas sp.
GTGAACAGCACGGTGGCCTGGTCCGAGCTGACGAATCCCGGCGCTGCGAGGCCGATGGCGCCGATCTCGTGCTCGTCGGCGAGCTCGCGGCACGCAGCGATGACCTCGCGGTCCACGCTGTCCGAGTCCTCGGCGGACGTCCTGCGCAACGTCTGCGCGAGGATGTTCCCGTCCTCGTCGACGACGCCGGCCGCGATCTTGGTCCCGCCGATGTCCACTCCGATGGCGTGCATGTCCGTCCCTACGTATTCGTCGTGCGGCCGGTCGGGGTCGTCGCGCGGCCCGTCGATCGTGCCCTGCCATGGATGCGCGCCCACGCTAGCGCCCCGCGGCGTGCTGCTGCCTCAGGGCCGACGAACGGACCGCGGGCGAACAATACTCACCCCTGAAACGTACTGGTTAGTACGAAAGGCCCGGTAAGGTGTCCCTTACAACTCTTCGGCCACTGTCACTGGAGCCAGCATGGACGAGTTTCGTACCCCCGCGCTCATCGAGCCGGACCCCACCGAGAACCTCAACGACCTGCTCGCGGCCCGCGTCGCCGCGACCCCGGATCGCACGGTGGTGGAGCGTCGGCTCGTGCCGGACGGTCCGTGGCTCCCCCTGACGGCGCGCGAGTTCGACGCCGAGGTGGTCGCGCTCGCCAAGGGCCTCGTCGCCCGCGGGGTCGAGCCCGGCGACCGCGTCGGGATCTTCTCGCGCACGCGGTACGAGTGGACTCTGCTCGACTGGGCCTGCTGGGCAGCCGGAGCGGTGCCCGTCCCGCTGTACGAGACGTCATCGGCCGAGCAGGTTCTGTGGATCCTCACCAACTCCGAGGTGTCGTTGCTCGTCGCGGAGTCCGCGGCGCACGCGGCCACCGTCGCCGAGGTGCGGGTCGACGCGCCCAGCGTCCGCGAGGTGCTCGTCATCGACGACGGCGCGATCGCGACGCTGCTCGAGAGCGGTCGAGACGTCCCCGACTCCGAGATCGCCCGTCGCCGCCACCTCGCCCAGCTCGACGACCTCGCGACCATCATCTACACCTCAGGGACCACAGGCCGGCCGAAGGGCGCCGAGCTGACGCACGGCAACTTCTCGGTGCTGACCCGCAACGCCGTGGGTCGTCTCGGTGAGGTCGTCAACACCCCGGGCTCGCGCACGCTGCTGTTCATGCCGCTCGCGCACGTGTTCGCGCGGTTCGTCGAGGTCCTGTGCATCCCGGGGGGCGCTGTCCTGGGCCACACGTCCGACACGAAGAACCTCGTCGCCGACCTCGGGTCGTTCAAGCCGACGTTCATCCTCTCGGTGCCCCGGGTCTTCGAGAAGGTCTACAACTCCGCCGAGCAGAAGGCGGCCTCGAGCCCCGCGAAGCTGAAGATCTTCCGGTGGGCCGCGGCGACCGCGATCACGTACTCGCGCGCGCTCGACACCGCCGGCGGTCCCTCGACGGGGCTGCGACTGCAGCACCGACTCGCCGACCGCCTCGTCTACGGCAAGCTGCGCGCGGCGCTCGGAGGCCGCGCGGAGTGGGCGATCTCGGGCGGCGCACCGCTCGGCGAGCGCCTCGGGCACTTCTACCGCGGGCTGGGGCTGCATGTGCTCGAGGGCTACGGACTCACCGAGACGACGGCGCCGGCCACGGTCAACCTGCCGGCGTCGACCAAGATCGGCACTGTGGGCCCACCCCTGCCGGGGCACGCCGTCCGCATCGCCGAGGACGGCGAGATCGAGCTCATGGGCCCGAACGTGTTCCGGGGCTACTACGGCAACGAGGCCGCGACAGCGGAGGCCTTCCACGACGGCTGGTTCCGCACCGGTGACCTCGGGTCGCTCGACGAGCAGGGATTCCTGCGCATCACGGGCCGCAAGAAGGAGATCATCGTCACCGCGGCGGGCAAGAACGTCGCACCCGCCGTCCTCGAGGACCGCCTGCGCAGCCACCCGCTCATCAGTCAGGTCGTCGTCGTCGGTGACGCGCGGCCGTTCATCGGCGCGCTCGTCACCCTCGACCCCGAGGGCCTGCCCGGCTGGCTCGCGACGCACGGTCACGCGCACCTGACCCTCGAGGAGGCCAGGACGAGCCCCGCCGTGCTCGAGTCGATCGAGAAGGCGGTCGAGCGAGCGAACCGCGCGGTCTCGCGGGCCGAGTCGATCCGCAAGTTCCGCATCCTCCCCGGAGACCTCACGATCGCCAACGGCTACCTGACACCGAAACTCAGCATCCGGCGCACCGAGGTCATCAAGGACTTCGCGGCCGACATCGACGCGCTCTACGAGACGAGCGACGCGCACAGCGACTGACGAGCGCTCCGGGGCACGAACGACTCACTGGACCGCGGACGACCGGCGGGTCACCCCGTCGCGGCCCGGGCGCCCCCGCCGGCGCGCTCGAGCCGCAGCGGGGGCACGAGACCCGACGCCGCGAGCACGCCGATCGCCCCCCGCTCCGCGACATCGAGGTCGAACGAGGCCGACACCGCCGGGGCGGCAGCACCCGCGCGCACCGGAACGGTCAGGAACGTCACCACGCAGTCGGCGCACGCGGCGCCACGGACCGTGCAGCTGTCGCAGTCGATGATCATGAGCGGCACGCTAGCCGCGGCCGCCGACACGCCGGATCAGAGGCGCGTCAGCCGTGCGAGCAGGGTCTCGGACGGGACCGCCCAGGCGCCGCCCGCCTGCACGTCGGACACGACCTGCTGGTCGCTCGTCACGACGACCACGACCCGCCCCGGCGGCTCCGCGCGCACGAGGCGCCGGATGAGGTCGTCGGCGATCTCCCCGACGGAGAACAGCACGCGGACACCCCGGGCGTAGCCGCCGGTCCGGCGCGGCCCTTCCTGGCCGTCGAAGCAGCAGGTGATCTCGACACCGGTGCGCCCGGCGAGGTTCGCGAGCGCGCCGACCAGCCGGTGACGCTGGTCAGCGAGCGACAGCTCCCCGTAGGCGCTCTTCGAGACGTTGTACCCGTCGACGACGAGGTGCGCGTGCGGCAGCGCGAGCAGGTCGTCGAGCAGCGCCGGGTCGGTGGCGGAGCGCCCCCGCGAGGTCCGGCGCGGCGCCGGCCCAGGGTCGCCCACGGGCGCCACGAGATCAGCCGGACCCAGC
>DASVMA010000183.1:0-2805 GCA_036384595.1 Cellulomonas sp.
CTGCACGTCGACGGGACGCCGGTGGACTGGTGGGTCGAGGGTGTGGGCACGGACGCCGTCGTCCACGCGACGCAGCTGGCCGGGCTGGCCCGCGGGCTCGCGCAGGCCACGGGGCGCTGGGTCGACCGGCACGCGGTCGAGGTCGTCCTGACCGAGCCGCTCCGCGCCCAGGACCTGGCCGTCGAGATGGCCCTCGACCCGGTGGCCGGCTCGCCCGCCTGAGGCGACGGCCCCGGAGGGTCAGGCGGGTGTCAGCGCCAGCCTCGTCGGTGCACCATGCCGAGCCCGATGAGCCCCAGCAGCACTCCGGCCGCGCACGTCCAGACGGCGGTGCCGGGGACCTTCCCCCCGAAGAACCACAGCCCCCACACGACCACGCCGACGACGACCCACACCACGATGCCGAACCGCACCAGGGGACGCAGGCTGACGGGGAGCGGCTCGGGCGACGGCTTGTTCCGCTCCGGGTGGAGCACGACGTCGATCAGTGAGGGCACGCGCACAGGCTACGTGCTCGCCGCGTCGGTGCAGGTCGATACGGCGCGGCGGGACGGCTCAGTACCGAGTGCTGACCGAGAGCGACGACGCGGTGGCGAGCGCCTCAGGGACGGCGCTCAGGTACACGTGCGCGACGTCGTACGGTTCGTAGCCCGTCGAGCGGACCGCGTCGAGGTCGTTCTCCTCGTGCGCGAGCACAGCTCCCAGGACAGGGCCGTACGGGCCGCTCTGGTTGAGCAGGGCGTTCGCGACGTCGGTGGAGACCCCCGTGCGGGACACGAGCTCGGCCGGGGCGATGCCCAGCTGGGACGCGACCGACGACAGCAGACCGACCGTGTAGCCGGCGTCCTCGCCGCTGATGCCCTTGCAGGCGAGCGCGCGCGTGAGGATGGCCCACAGGGCCCCGACGGACGTCGGACGGGCGTCGATCAGCGAGGCCATCGCGAGCGCGGCGATCTGCTGCGGACCGACGAGGACGACCGCCTGCTGGACCGAGTCGATCTCGCGGCGCAGCGCGTAGCTGCTCGAGTTGACCAGGTGCAGGACGCGCATCGCGAGCTCGGGGTCCGAGCTGACGACCCGGACCACAGCCGCCTGGTCGACGTGCGGCTGGCTGAGCAGCTGCATGAGCTCGAGGCACTGCAGCTCGCCCGCGCTGAACTCGCGGCCGCTGGGCGCCGTCTCGCGCTGGAACATCGGCCCCTGGAGCAGGTCGGCGCCGAGCTGGCGGGCGAGGTGGATGCGGTCGCGGGTGTCGGCACGCTCGGCGATGACGGTGCCACCCGCGTCGTGCGCCCGGTCGATGAGGAACGCGATGTCCTCGGGGGTGCGCGCGACATCGACCTTGACGAGGTCGGCGAGCGGCAGGAGCGCGTCCTGCGGGCCGGTGCCCCGGTAGTTGGCGAGCGCGATCCGCAGGCCGCGGTCGCGCGCGGCGGACACGAGCCCGGTGGCGTCGTCGCGCTGCGCGAGCGCGGGCGGGATCTCGAGCACGATGCCGTGCGGGGAGTCCGGGGCCACGAGGTCGCCGGACAGCAGGCGGCTCGTGGCGCGCAGCAGGATCGGTCGGTCCCCCGCGAGGAGCGCGACGTCGAGCCGGGAGTACTCGATGTCGACGAGGTGCTCGACCTCGGGCTCGGGGAACATGCCGCCGATGCCGTCGAGGACGTTCACGCGTATCGCGTAGCCGTACACGCTCCGGTCGGGGTGCACGACCGGCTGCCGCAGGATCGCGATCTCGCTCGCACGAGACGAGCCGCTTCGGTCGTTCAGCACGCTCATCAGCCAGCTCTCCCTGGGGACGGTCATCGATGTCCCCGGGCCTATCGGCTGGAGCGGGCCACCGTTGAGCGGTTGGTGGTGCGCGGGTCGGCCGGGTCAGCCGAGCGGTGCACGCAGCGGCAGGTCGCCGTCGAGGACCGTCTGCACGGCCCGACCCGTTGCGGGGTCGAGGACGAGGGGGGCGAGCAGGTTGGCGGTCGGCGGGTTGCCGTCCTCGCCGGGCCGGACGACGACGAGGGTCGCGACCGAGCCGTCGGCCACACCGATGCTGTCGCGCACGTCGGGCCGGACGGTCGGCGCGTAGTCGGGGAAGAACGCGGCGGGAGTGACGACGAAGAGGCGGATCGACTGCTCGCTCTCCGGGAGGCTCCGCAGCACGTAGAGCACCCCGATGTCGTCGAGCGAGGTGAGCGAGTAGTCCGCATGCCCCGGCAAGCCGGGGAGCGGGTCGACGAGATGCAGCGCCCGGGGCAGGGCGGGCGTCGGGTGGGGCTCGGTCATGGCGGCTGCGGCGTTCACTTGAGGAACTCCAGCAGACTCGGCTGAAGAACCTTCGCCGCCGCGCCGAGGGCGCCCTGGTAGGCCGCCTGCTGCGACTGGAGCTTGAGGATCGTGTCCGCGAGGTCGATGTCCTCGACGCCGGAGAGCTGGGTCTTCGTGGTCAGCTGAGCCGTCTGCAGGTCGCTCTGCGCGTCCGTGACCTGGTTCTGCCGGGCGCCGACGCCGGAGAGCTGGGTGAGCATGTTGTTCATGTGCGTGTCGATCTGACTGATGAACGCGGAGGTGTCCGCACCCGGCGTGCGGAGCGCCGTGGCGACCTGGTCGAGCAGCGCGAACACCGAACCGGCCCCGGAGCCGAACGCAGCCGACCCGTCGACGTCAACCCGCACCTGGGTGACCGGGCCGACCCGGCGTTCGACGGGTGCGTTGGGCGTCCCGGTCCAGTTGTACGTCCCGGTCACCGGGTCCTTCACGAATGCCGCGCCCTTGTCGGACGTGCCCGCGAAGACCTGGCGGCCGAGGTAG
>DASVMA010000184.1:0-2864 GCA_036384595.1 Cellulomonas sp.
GGGCGAGGCCGCCTGGGCGGCGATCGCGGCCGGCAGCAGGTCGGTCGAGGCGTTGGCCCAGCTTCCGCCCCAGCTGCCGGAGCTCGACGACGGGCTCGTCGGCACGCCCGACCCTGAGTGCCCCGCGACGACACCCGCCGACGTCGGCCTGGTCGAGAGCGAGCTGTCCTCGACGCTACGTGCCGCGCTCGACGACGCGCAGGAGGTCGCCGAGATGCGTGCGGAGCCCGGCGGCGACGAGCTCGTGGCTGCGCTCGCCGATGCCTGGTACCGCGCACAGCTCGCGCGGCGGTTCCACAACGAGGCCGTCGCCCAGACGCAACGCGTCCGCCGCGGCTGGCCGGTGCGTGCGTTCGGCCTCGCGGGTCGGGCGCCGGTCCCGCACACGCTCGAGCTGGATGACGCGTGGCCGCAGTCGCTCGGACGACCCGGGCAGCCCGCGAACGCCCCCGGGCGCGTCGAGCCGACAGTCTAGGATGGACGGATCGGGCGCGTCCGGCGGGCCCGGCCCCCAGCCCCGACCCTGATCTGTGAGGCACAGCGTGACCAGCGAGAACACTCAGTCCACCCTCGGTTCGCACGGCCAGGTCGCCAGCGAGGTCGGGACGGCTCGCGTGAAGCGGGGCATGGCCGAGATGCTCAAGGGTGGCGTCATCATGGACGTCGTCACGGCCGAGCAGGCGAAGATCGCCGAGGACGCGGGGGCCGTCGCCGTGATGGCGCTCGAGCGCGTCCCCGCGGACATCCGCGCCCAGGGCGGCGTCGCCCGCATGAGCGACCCCGACCTGATCGACGGCATCATCAACACCGTCTCGATCCCGGTCATGGCGAAGGCCCGCATCGGCCACTTCGTCGAGGCGCAGGTCCTGCAGAGCCTCGGCGTCGACTACATCGACGAGTCCGAGGTGCTGACGCCCGCCGACTACGAGCACCACATCGACAAGTGGGCGTTCACCGTCCCGTTCGTCTGCGGTGCGACCAACCTGGGCGAGGCGCTGCGGCGCATCAGCGAGGGCGCGGCGATGATCCGGTCGAAGGGTGAGGCCGGCACCGGTGACGTCTCGAACGCCACGACGCACATGCGCACGCTGCGTGACCAGATCCGCCGCCTGACGTCGCTCCCCGAGGACGAGCTGTACCTTGCCGCGAAGGAGCTCCAGGCGCCGTACGACCTGGTCAAGGAGATCGCGGTCGCGGGCAAGCTCCCCGTCGTGCTCTTCACCGCGGGCGGCATCGCGACGCCCGCCGACGCGGCGATGATGATGCAGCTCGGCGCCGAGGGTGTCTTCGTGGGCTCGGGCATCTTCAAGGCGGGCAACCCGGCCCAGCGCGCTGCGGCCATCGTCAAGGCCACCACGTTCTTCGACGACCCCGACGTGATCGCCAACGTCTCGCGCGGCCTGGGCGAGGCCATGGTGGGCATCAACGTCGCCGACCTGCCCGTCCCGCACCGGCTCGCCGAGCGCGGCTGGTGACAGCGGGCCCGCCGCGGGACGCCCCCGGCGGGCCGGCCGCGGGGTCGAGGCTCGGTGCCGAGTAGGTGCTCGGCGCCGACGGCCTGCGGTTCCGTCGGGCAGCGCGAGTGATCCTGCTCGACGACTCCGACCGGCTCCTGCTCCTGCGCGGGCACGACGTCGACCAGCCCGAGCGCAGCTGGTGGTTCACCGTGGGTGGCGGCATCGACCCGGGGGAGGACGCGCGGTCGGCAGCGGTCCGCGAGGTCCGCGAGGAGACCGGTCTGGTCCTCGAGCCGGCTGACCTGGTCGGTCCGGTTTTCACGCGGTCGGCGGTGTTCGACTTCTTCGCGGAGTCGTGCCGGCAGGACGAGGAGATCTTCCTGGCCCGGGTCGTCCCTCGAGACGATGACCCGGCGCTCAGCCGCGAGGGCTGGACCGACCTGGAGCTGGATGTGCTCGACGAGCTGCGGTGGTGGGAGCTCGACGCACTGCGCCTCGTCGCCGAGGAGGTCTTCCCTGTGGGTCTTGCCGATCTGGTGCAAGGGCTGCTGCCGCGCTGGGACGGCGTCACCCGACACCTGTGAGGGCCGGCCGGGCGGGCGCACAGCCCGGCTGACGGGAAACACAGCCGTCATGCAGCAGGAATACGGTGACGTGCATGCCCACGTCATCGTCGTCCGTCGTCCGCATGCGTCGCAGCGGGATCCGCGAGCTGATGGAGCTCGCGATGGCAGACCCGACGGCGATCCGGCTCGAGCTCGGCGAGCCCGACGTGCCGACTGCGCCGCACGTGATCGACGCGGCGGCGCGTGACGCGAGGGCCGGGCACACGGGCTACACGTCGAGCATCGGCGCTCTCGACCTGCGCGCGGCGCTGGCCGCCAAGGTCGTGACCGTCAACGGGCTCGCGGCGACGGCGGACGACATCGTCGTCACGCACGGCGCGATGAGTGGCCTGGCGATGGCGATGAACGCGCTGACCGGTCCGGGCGACGAGATCCTGCTCCCCGACCCGGAGTTCCCGAACTGGCGCATGGCAGCCGCGGCGGCGGGCGCGGACGCGCGCTGCTACCCGACGCAAAAGGAGAACGGGTTCGTCCCCACGGTCGCCGACATCGAGGCCGCGATCACCCCGCAGACCCGGGTCGTCGTCGTCTGCTCGCCGAACAACCCGACGGGTGCCGTCTATCCGCCCGAGCTGCTCGAGGGGATCGTGGCGCTCGCCCGCCGGCACGACCTGTGGGTGTTCGCGGACGAGTGCTACGAGGCGATCACCTTCGGTGTGCCGCACGTCAGCGCATCGACCTTCGACACCGACGGACGCGTCCTGACGTTCTTCAGCTTCTCGAAGACCTACGCGATGACGGGCTGGCGACTCGGATACGTCCACGCACGCGACCCGCAGGT
>DASVMA010000185.1:0-3028 GCA_036384595.1 Cellulomonas sp.
CTGCAGGACAGCTGGATTCACGACCTCACTCCCGCATCCGGTGCGCACGCGGACGGCGGGCAGATGCAGAGTGGTGTCACCAACCTGGTCGTCCGGCACAACGTCATCGACCTGTCGAATGTGGCGAACGCCAACTCGGCACTGTTCCTGGCCCCGGACCTCGGTCCGAGCGCGCCCGGACCCGTGACGATCGACGGCAACTGGCTCAACGGCGGCAACTACACGCTGTTCTGCGTCGATGGGAACAACGGGCAGTACTTCGTGCAGAACATCGCGATCACGAGCAACAAGTTCGGTCGGGTCGCGCAGTACGGGCCCGATCGGATCAACGTCCCGATCACCCAGTCGGGGAATGTCTGGGCCGACACGAATGCGGCACTGGGCCTCTGACAGCACGCTGTGACGCCCGATCACTCCCCAGCGGGACCGGTCGGGCGTGACCCGCGGACGACGCGCGGTACCCACCAGATGGCGGGTACCGCGCGTCTTCTGCGTCGGGATACTGTGCATCTGTCCCATTCGTCGTGCGGAAGGCCCGGTCGATGGTGAGAGCCGCGCCGCCCGACGGTCGCGTGAGTGCGGAACGGCCACCCGGCGGGAGGGCCCGATGACAGTGCGTCTTGGGTTCGCCTGCCACTGGGGGCCGACGCGCGAGGGAACCTGGTCGGGGACGCCCTGGCGACTGCGTGAAGCGCTCACCACGGTCACCGAACTGGTCGACGTCGGTTCGGAGCTCGCGAGGCCCGTCCAGGTCCCGCTCAAGGGCCTTGGTGCACGTCCCACGGCGCAGGGGTGGGTGACCACCTGGCGCCACGGAGCGCTCACGCAGGCACTGGTCGAGTCAGACGTGCGCTCGCGCGTGCGGCGGGCTCGCCCCGATGCGGTGCTCGAGATCCATGATCTCGCGGCGCTCGACACGCCCTTCCTCGTCCTCCAGGACCTGAGCTACGCGCTGCTGCTCGAGCACTTCGGGCCTGACGGCGTCCCGCACTTCCGAGCCCTCGGGCGACGCCGGATCGAGGCTCTGCACGCGCGGCAGGAGCGGATCTACGAGCGAGCCGCAGGCCTCCTGCCGATGAGCGAGTGGATGGCGCGCAGCCTTGTCGCGTACGGCGTGCCGGCGGAGCGCGTCCATGTCGTCAACCCGGGGAGCAACGCACCGCTACCCGCGGAGGGTGACGTCGTGCCGGAGCGTCGACTCGGCGAGACGCGCCGCCTCCTGCTCGTCGGGCGCGACTTCGACACCAAGGGCGGGGCCCAGGTCGTGGCCGCATTCGAGCGCCTGCGCCGGGAGCTCGGGAGCGCGATCAGCCTGACGATCGCCGGACCGCGGACGTGGCCGCTGCGCGGCGAGGTGCCCGACGGGGTGACGTTCCTCGGTCCTCGACCCGGCGCCGAGATCGCTGCCCTCCTCGACAGCCACGACCTGTTCGTGATGCCGTCACTGTTCGAGGGTTTCGGCATCGCGTTCGCCGAGGCGCTGGCGCGGGGGTTGCCGTGCATCGGCCGCGACGCGTGTGCGATGCCGGAGATCATCGACCGGGCGAGCGGCGGACGGCTCGTGACGAGCGAGTCGCCGGACGAGCTCGCGAGCCTCATTGTCGACACGCTCGCGGACGATGAGCTCTACGCCGCGTGCGCAGCGGGCGCCCCCGCACGGCGCGCGCACTTCACCTGGGAACGCGCAGCCGACCAGGTCGCAACGATTGCACAGGAGGTTCGTCGATGAGCGAGCAGCAGGCAGCCGTCGGTCCCGGGCCGGGTGCCCGATGAGCCGCACGCGCCCGACGCGGGTCCTGATCATCGTGCAGAACCTCCCCGTGCCGCTCGACCGCCGCGTCTGGCTCGAGTGCCAGGCGCTCACGGCCGCGGGCTACCAGGTCAGCGTCATCTGCCCGAAGGGTCCCGGCGACCCCGCTCGCCAGCTGATCGACGGCATCGCGATCTTCAAGTACCGGCCCGCACCGGAGGCGCAGGGGCTGGCCGGGTTCGTCGTGGAGTTCGTCTACTCGTGGCTCCGGACCGCTGCGCTGTCCCTCGTCGTCCACCGCGAGCGTGGGTTCGACATCATCCAGGCGTGCAACCCGCCGGACACCTACTGGCTCCTCGCGCTGCTGTGGCGCGCCTGGGGTGTGCGGTTCGTCTTCGACCACCACGACCTCAACCCCGAGCTCTTCCTGTCCCGGTTCGGGCAGCCGACGACGGCCGGTGCGCGTGCGCAGTACGCCGGACTGCTGTGGCTCGAGCGGATGACGTTCCGGAGCGCGCACCGGGTGATCTCGACGAACGAGTCGTATCGACGGGTGGCCATGACTCGTGGGAACAGGCGTCCGCAGGACGTGACGGCGGTCCGCAGCGGGCCCGACACGAGCGTCATGCGCCCCGTCTACCCGCCGGCATCGGTGCGCGGGGGCGCACGCCACCTGCTCGTGTACCTGGGCATCATGGGCCCGCAGGACGGCGTCGACCAGATCCTCGCGGTCATGGACGAGCTGGTGCACCGGCGGGGGCGTACGGGGGTCCGGGCGGCGCTGCTCGGCTTCGGGGACTGCCTCGACGACTTGCGCCGCGAGTGCACCGAGCTCGGGCTCGACTCCTACGTCGAGTTCACAGGGCGGGCGGACAAGCCGATGATCGCCGACTACCTGAGCGCCGCCGACGTCGGTCTGGGGCCAGACCTCAAGACCCCGCTGAACGACGTGTCGACGATGAACAAGACGATGGAGTACATGGCCTACGCGGTGCCGTCGGTCGCGTTCGACCTGGTCGAGACCCACCTGTCCGGAGCCGACACGGTCCTGTACGTGCCGTCGGGGGACGTCGCGGCGTTCGCCGATGCGGTCGAGCGGCTGCTTGACGACGACGACCTGCGGCTCGCCCTGGCGTTGCGGGCACGTCGTCGTGTCGCCGACGAGCTCGACTGGCAGCCGCAGTCCGCGGCGTACGTGGGGGTGTACGACGAGCTCAGCGGCACGGCAGCCGCACCCAGGGATCGCGCGGAGCGCGCGGCAGCCCAGCCACCCGCCGG
>DASVMA010000186.1:0-12043 GCA_036384595.1 Cellulomonas sp.
GTCTGGTCACCGAGCTGGCCGTCGCGCCACTCCCCGAGGACCGCGCCGAGGTGCTCCCCGACTACGTGCGGGGCGTCGTCCTCGCGATCCTCGAGATCGGCTTCACGCGGCGCATTGCCGACCTGCGCGGGCGGCTGCAGCGCATGGACGGTGCGGCCGACCCGGGCGGGTACCAGGCGCTGTTCACCGAGCTGATCGCGCTCGAGAACCGTCGACGGACGCTCCGCGACAGCGCCTGAGGGACGCGCTGCGACAGCGCCTGAGGGACGCTCCGTGACCACGCCGGACAGACGCCGCGCGACAGGGTCCGGGCTCAGCGCAGGACGGCGAGCCCCGTGCCGTCGTCGGCGGCGAGGCCGGCCGGCGAGCTGGTGTGCTGCACGGTCGCGGTGACCGTCATCGACCGCAGCGTGAGGTACCCGTGGTAGTTCGACAGGAACGCCGTGTCCGTGGCGTCCCGACCGGTCGCGATGCGCAGCATCGACCCCCGCGGCGCGAGTGCGGTCGCGTCGACCAGGTGCCAGGCCCCGTCGACGTAGGCCTCGACGACGGCGTGGAAGTCCATGGGGCTCAGGCCCGGCGCGTAGACGGACACGAACCGTGCGGGCATGTCCTTGGCGCGCAGCAGGGCCACGACCAGGTGGGCGAAGTCACGGCAGACCCCGCGGCGCTTGAGCAGCGTGTCCGACGCGGCATCGGTCGGCAGGCTCGACCCGGGCGCGTAGCGCAGGTGGTCACCCACCCAGGCGACGACCGCGGCGAGCAGTGCGGCGTCCTCGAGGCCGGCGAACTGCTGACGGGAGAACGCGAGCAGCTTGTCGGAGTCGGCGTACCGGCTCGGGCGGCGGTACTCGATGAGGTCCGCGTCCTCGACGGGCGGTTGCGCCGCCGACCCGGTCACCTGCGCGTGGTAGTCGACGACCACACGGCCCGCTGGAGCGTGCACCCGGTGGATGCGCGCACCGTGGTGGGTCTTGATCTCGAGGGGCTCCAGGAGGGCGTCCTGATGGGTCACCGTGAGGTGCTCGAACCGGTCGTACGCGCCGTCGGCGACGGCGATCGCCAGGTAGAGCTCGGTCGACGAGGTGACGTCGAACGAGAGGTGGGACGAGACGGTGCGGAGCACGGACGTCGGTGTCCTTTCCGGGGTCGCAAGCAGCAGCCGAGCTGAAGGGAGGGGGGCCGTGCGGTCGTGCAGCAGGTGAAGTGTGAGGCTCAGCCGGCGTTTGCGCCAGTACCGGTCGCCGAGCCGCGAGCCGCCCCGGCGGCGCGCCCCTCAGAGGATGGCATCGGCTGCCGGCAGCCGTATCTCGAAGCTCGTGCCGAGGCCGGGACCGGCGCTGGTGGCGGTGATCGTTCCGCCCTGTGCCTCGACGAGCGCCTTGGCGATCGCGAGCCCGACGCCCGAACCCCCATGGGTGCGGTCGCGGGCGGTGTCGACGCGGTAGAAGCGTTCGAAGAGGTGGGGGAGGTGCTGCGGTTCGATGCCGTCCCCGGTGTCCTCGACGACGATCCGCACGGCTCGGGGACGGGCTGCCGGGGCGGCGCTGACCGCCACGACCCCGCCGGGGCGGGTGTGCCGCAGCGCGTTGTCCAGGAGGTTGCCGAGCACCTGACCCATGCGGTCGCGGTCGACGTCGAGCATCGGCAGGTCGGGCTCGACGCGGCTGGTCAGCACCACGCCGCGGGCCGCGAACCGGTCACCGGCGGGCACGGTGGCCGCTGCGACGATCTCGTGCGCGGCGACGAGCGCGCGCTGCAGCACGAGCTCTCCGCTCTCGGCCTGAGTGACGGCGGCGAGGTCGCGGGCGAGCAGGGTCAGGCGGGAGGCCTGCGCGCGCAGGACCGCGACCGTCGCGGGGGTCAGCGACTCGACACCGTCTTCGAGGCCCTCCAGGTAGGCCGTGAGGGTCGCCACCGGGGTGCGCAGCTCATGGGCGACGTCGGCGAGCAGGCGCTGCCTGAGCGCCTCGGAGTCGTGGAGGCGCGCCGACATGGCGTTGAACGCATCGGCGAGCTCGTCGAACTCGACCCCCAGGTGCGGGTGGGTGACGTGGGCGTCGAACCGTCCGCCGGCCACCCGCGCCGCGGCGCTCGACAGCGCGGCCAGGGACCGGCCGATGCGCCGGGTCAGGAACACGCTGACGGCGAGCGCTGCCAGGACGGCCGCCGCCAGGGCCACGGCCAGGGAGAGAGCGCTGGCCGACCGGAACGCCTCCTCGGCATGCAGCACCGCGGCCGGGTCGTTGCTCGCGCCGGCCTGGAGCATGTGGCGGTGGAACGTCGCGGGGCCGATCGCCCCGGCAACCAGCCAGGCGGTGAGGCCGGCGGTGACCACCACGAGCGCGATGGCCGCCAGGAGCCGGGAGGCCAGCCCGGACCGGCTTCGCTGGCGTCCCTGGTCGACCATCAGCCCTGACCCATGCGGTAGCCGACGCCGCGCACCGTCCGGACGACGCGCTGCTCCTCGGCGGTGTCACCGAGCTTGCGCCGGACATGCAGCACGTGGACGTCGACGAGGTGGTCGTCGCCGACCCAGTGGTCGCCCCACACCGCCTCGATCAGCGCGCGTCGACTGAAGGCGACATGCGGTCGGGTCGCCAAGGCCGCGAGGACGTCGAACTCCGTGCGGGTCAGGGCGGTGACCGTCCCGTCGATGCGCACCTCGCGCGCAACGATGTCGATCGACAGGGCTCCGAAGACCAGGGGCGGTGCGGGCTGCAGGCCGGCACCGGGGCCCGCGGTACCGGCCGCCGACCGTCGAGGCCGTCGCAGCATCACGCCCACCCGCGCCGTGAGCTCACGCGGGCTGAACGGCTTGGTCACGTAGTCGTCAGCGCCCACCGCGAGCCCGATGAGGGTGTCGACCTCTTCCGCGCGTGCGGTGAGCATCACCACGTAGCAGTCGGAGAACGTCCGCAGCTCTCGGCAGACCTCGACCCCGTCCATGCCCGGCAGCCCGAGGTCCAGGACGACCACGTCGGGGTCGACGGTCCGGGCCATCTCCAGAGCGTCGACGCCGTTGAACGCCACGTGCACCTCGAACCCATCGCGCTCCAGGTAGCCGGCCACCAGCCGGGCCAGCGGCTCCTCGTCATCGACGACGAGAGCGCGATGGGCAGCGATTCCCGCGGCAGCTGTCGACGTCACGGACCCCATTGTGCAGGCCGGCATCCGCCCGACCGATCGCCTCACGGCAGCCGAGACCGTGGGAGGACGTTCTTCAGCAGATCTTCATCGTTCGTGGGTCACGTGGTCGCCGGCCCGACGAGGAGTCTTCATCGGACCTTGATCGAACGTCGATCCGTTGAGCAGGGTGACGGGTCGAAGGTGAGGTGTCCGACCCTCATGCCCTGGAGGCCCTCGTCGTGGTTCCGCTCGACTCGTCACCGATCCCGGTGACCGTGGTCCACGCCGAGGCGTGCCACTACTGCGACGAGGCCGAGCGTGAGCTCGCCGCGTTGGCCGAGCAGTTCGCGCTCGCAGTGCGAGTGGTGCCCCTCGACTCGGTGGAGGGTCGCGGGCTGGTGGATCTTCACCGTCCTGCCATGAACCCCCTGGTCCTGGTCGACGGGGCGTACTTCAGCTCGGGCCGCCTGCCCCGCAAGAAGCTCACGCGGCTGCTCACCGCTGGCGCGTCCGCGCCCGTGGGGCGCTGAGCCGTGGGAGCCGACCTGCTGACGACCGGCAGCATCATCGCCGCGTTCTTCGCCGGCGGGGTGGCGCTGTTCGCGCCGTGCTGCATCGTCTTCCTCGCCCCGAGCTACCTGGCCGGCGCGGTGAAGAACCGGCTGTGGCGACTGCTGCCGCTGACGTTCATCTTCGCGGCCGGCCTGGCGCTCGTCCTCGTCCCGTTGACGATGGGGATGAGCCTGCTGGCGGGGGCGATCGCCCGGTACCACGCGCCGTTGTACTACGCGGGCGGCACCTTGATGGTCGTCCTCGCGCTCCTGGCGCTGTCGGGCCGGATGTGGTCGTTGCCGAGCGTCATGCGCACACCCGACACGACTCGCGGCGACTCGGCGAGCTTCTTCGCCCTCGGGGTCTTCTCGGGGATCGCGTCCAGCTGCTGCGCCCCCGTCCTGGTCGGGGTGATGACCCTGTCCGCGCTGTCCGGGTCGGCGATCGGGGGCCTCGCCCTGGGTCTGGCATTCGTGTTCGGCATGGTCTTCCCGCTGTTCGTCATGGCGCTGCTGTGGGACCGGGCGCGGCTGGGCGAGCGCAAGCTCTTCCGGGCCAAGCTCGTCCGCATCCGCCTGGGCACCGGGCTCCTCGTGACGAACACGCTCAACGTGGGGGTCGCCGTCGCGTTCGCCGTCATGGGCGGCGTCATCATCGCCCTGGCCGGCAGCGCCGACATGACCGGCGGGACCGCCTTCCAGGCCTCCGCGGGCCAAGCCCTGGCCGACGTCTTCCTGCGCATCCAGCGGTGGACGGCGCCCGTGCCCGAACCGGTCCTGGGACTGGCCCTCCTGGCCTTGGCGGCCGTCTTCGTCTGGGCCACGCTGGTCGGCCGACGACGGCACCCCGCACCACCAGCCGGTGATCTGACCACAGATGGCGACGACACCCCGTCGTGCCACGACACCTCGACAAGCCAAGGGAGTGGTCGATGACCTCCGGGACCGCCATACGACGTGAGCACGAGCGCCAGGCCGCTCTGGACCGGGTGACCACGCAGGACCGTACCGCCGCGCTGCGGCGTCGACGGCTGGCGACCATCGCCTGGACGACGGGACTGCTCGTGGTGGTCGGCCTCGTCGTGGCCGCTCTGGTGTCGGCGCGACCGACGCAGTCCTCCGAGTCGCGCTCGGCCCCGGCGTTCACGCTGCCCGCGACGGATGGCACGACCGTGTCGCTGGCGGCCCTGCGCGGCACCCCCGTGCTCCTGTACTTCAGCGAGGGGGCCGGCTGCGACGCCTGCCTGGTGCAGATGGCCAAGATCGAGAGCGACCCCGCGTTCACCGCGACCGGCATCAAGGTCCTGCCCATCGTGATGAACACCGCCGCGCAGATCACCCCCGACATGGCCCGACTCGGGGTCAAGACACCCTTCCTGCTCGACGACGGCACCACGTCGAAGGCCTACGACACCCTCGGCAAGGGCATGCACGAGGGCCTGCCCGGCCACGGCTTCGTCCTCATCGACGCCCAGGGCGTCCAGAAGTGGTCCGCCGACTACCCCTCCATGTGGATCGCACCCGCCGATCTGCTCCGCGAGGTCGAGTCGCGACTCTGAGCTGCTCGGCGCGCAGGGGCACAAGCCGCGAGCTACGGCTGACGGCGCCACTCGTCGGCGAGCAGGGCGTAGCCGAGACCGTCGAGCCAGGCACCTGAGCGATGCAGCGACTCGCGGACGGCGTGCTGCTCCCGGCGCATCCCGACGCGCTCCATCAGGCGCCAGGACGACTCGTTGTCAGCGAAGCACGTCGCCGTCACCCGACGCAGGCCGAGGTCCTCGAAGCAGACCCGGATCAGCTCCCGGACCGCTTCGGTGGCGAACCCCTGGCCGGCGCGATCGGGGTGGAGCGCCCAACCGAGCTCCGCCTGCGTCGCGCGCGCGTGCTCGACGACCTCGGCCTGAGCCCAGGCGTCCGACACGGCCAGCATGAGGTCGCCGATGACCTCGCCGTCGTGCTCGACGACCAGCGTCTTGGACAGCCGCTCCGGAGGGCTGAACGCGGCTCGGTACTCGTCCAGCGTGGTCGGCGCGCGAGTGATCCAGTGGTTGACGCTCGCAAGTCGGCGGTACCGCCAGGTCGGTTCCACGTCGATCGCTGTCGCGGGTCGCAGCGACAGGCGCGCCGTCCGCACCGGCCATGCCACGGCGTCGAGAGGGGTGGCCATGGGCTCATCCTGGCATTCCGTCGGCGTCGCGGCGCCTTCGCCGGGGGCCGAGGCGCGATGGCACCTCTCAAAGAACCCGGGTGCGTCCCCCGCTGGTCGCGGCTCTGGCCGTCAAGCACCGGCACGCGGCTCCTTGCTGCGCCGACTTGCGCGCCATCCCGCCTACGCTGTGCGGCGATGATCACTCGTGCCGAGGGGGCGTACCTGGGAGCAGTCCGGGCATTCCAGAACCCCATGCTGGACCTGCTCCACAAGAGGCACGCTCCACTCGTCGTGTCGGTGCTGTCCGCGTGCTTCACGCCCGAGCGTCCGACGGTGTCCGTCGCCGACGCACACACGCAGATCGGTGACGCGCTCGACCAGCTTCGTGCGGCGGGCTATGACGAGAGCCTCCCGATGGGCACGGCCCGCGACCTGTGCCGCCAGTGGGCGGACGCCGGCTGGCTGATGCGGCAGGTGGTCGACGACGTCGAGGTGTATCGCCTGTCGGCGCACGCGGTGGGCGCGCTCGAGGTCGCGGGACGGGCCGGCGGTGCCCGTGCCAGGGTCTCCCACTCGCGGTTGCGGACGATGCTCGACGCGGTCGAGCGCCTCGCTCAGGACGCCGATCCCGACGTGCTGGTCCGGATGGCCCGGCTGGACGCGGAGATCAACCGGCTCCAGGACGAGCTGGACCAGATCCAGCGGACCGGTGTCGTCGAGGAGGTCGACGACGAGCAGCTCCTCGAGGAGGCGGAGAACGTCCTGCACCTCGCGCGTGAGCTCCCGGCGGACTTCGCGCGGGTCGCCGAGTCCATCAAGTCCATGCAGCGCGACGTCGTCACGGCCCTCCGGCAGGACGAGCGCCCGACGGGCGAGGTGCTGCGTGAGTACCTGGAGCGCGCCCAGCACGTGATGGAGGCCACGTCCGAGGGCCGGGCCTTCGCGGGTGCACTACGACTCATCGGGGACCCGCAGCGGCTGGACGGGCTCTCCCACCAGCTCGACGTCGTCCTGCGGCACCGGTTCACCCAGCGTCTGGCGCCTCAGCAGCGCACGGAGCTGCAGGAGATCGGGCACCGGATCGAGCAGGGTCTCGACCTGGTCTTCACCGCCCAGCGCGAGGCGTCGTACGTGATCACGGCGCAGGTGCGCAACCACGACCCGCTGCGGGACCGTCAGGTCGACGACCTGTTGCGCGACGTCATGACCGGCCTGCAGTCGTGGATGCCGGACTCGCGGCGCGGGCAGTCGGTCGACCCGTTGCGGCGGTTGCCGGTCGCGGAGGTCGACCACCTGCGCCAGACCGCCGGCGACCTGCGTCCCTCGCAGCCGCCCGCGCTCCTCGAGGACTGGGACTACACCGAGCCGGACACACCGGACGACGAGGCTCGCAACTGGGGCGGACCGCACTACGCCGAGCTGGGCAGGCACCCGGCGGCGCTCGCCGACGGCCAGGGTGTCGTCGACGTCGCCGCGGCGTTCAGTGCCGGTACCGAGGCGCTCCGACGGCCGGTGGACCTGCTCGGGCTGCTCGAGCTGGCCGACCACCGGGGCATGACAGAGACCGGCGAGCTCGCTTTCGTCGACGCGGTACGGCCCGACGGCACACGTCGCAGGCTCGCGTTCGGCGGGGCCACGACACGGATGAAGGACGCAGTCGATGAGTGAGACCGGAGCCGAGCTGCACGAGCCGTCGTCTGTGGATGTCGACGTGGACGACGGGTTCATCGTGCCCGTGCCCATGGAGGAGGACCCGGCGGAGCTGTTCGCCGGCGACTCCGGCACGCTCGACGCGGACGTTCGGACGGTGCTCGTCCGGCTGCTGCAGCGGCGGTTCCTGCTGGCTGACCGGAATCGTGCGCAGTGGCGCGTCCTCCTGGAGAACCAGCAGGTGATCGAGTCGCGGTTGCACGACCTGTTCGTCCACCTCGTCGTCGACCACGAGCGTGGGGTCGCCTACAAGCGCCAGGTGCGGTCGGCTGAGCTGGACGTGCCGGTGCTCCTGCGTGACGAGGCGTACTCACGGGCGGAGACGCTGATCCTGGTGCACCTGCGCAGCGTGTTCCAGCGCGAGCAGGGTGTGGGGGAGACCTCGACGCGCGTCGACCTGGAAGAGATCGAGCGGACGGCCTTGACGTACTTCGACCCCGATGACACGAACGTCGCCTCGCCCCAGCGCGAGATCCGGTCCGCGGTGACGCGGCTCGCGAAGGAGGGGCTGATCGAGGAGGAGTCGGAGGGGCGCTTCCGCGTCACGCCGCTGGTGGAGATCGCGCTCAGCAACGAGCGTCTCGTCGAGCTGCGTGGATGGCTCGACGAGCAGGTCCGCACCGGGTCGGAGGTGGCGTGATGACCATGATCGACACGCTCTTCGGGCTGATCCCCGCGTCCTCGACCGGCCAGCAGTGGATCGCGCGCGAGCTCCAGCTGGTCAACTGGGGCGGCTACGACGGGCACCACCGGATCCTGCTGGCCCCGACCGCGACGCTCCTGTCGGGCGGCTCAGGATCGGGCAAGTCCACGCTGATGGACGCGTACATCGCACTTCTCATGCCCCACACGACACCGTTCAACGGCGCCTCCAACGGCGGCGTCGTCGGGCGCCCCCGCGGCAAGGACCAGCGCAACATCCTGTCCTACGCCCGCGGCAAGGTGGACGAGTCACGCACGGAGGACGGCACACGCCAGCGGGTGCTGCGGGGCGACGGCCGGGACACCTGGTCGGCGATCGCGATGACGTGGGTCGACCAGGGCGGCTCCGAGCTCACGGGTGTCCGCGCGTGGTACGTGCCGTCGGCCGCCCGGACCCTGGACGACGTCGTCGCGGTGCGGGCGACGTGCGACGGTCCGTTCGACCTGCGCGACGTCGAGGCCGCCGCCGCCCACAAGCTCGCCCGAGCGGCGTTGACCGCGATCGGCCTGACGCCGTTCGACACCGACCGGGACTTCAGCGCTCGGCTGTACTCGACGCTGGGGATCGGCACCGCGGGTGACGGGAGCAAGGCTGTCGCGCTGCTCGGGCGCATCCAGGCCGGCCAGCAGATCACGACCGTCGACGCCCTCTACAAGTCGATGGTCCTGGAGGAGCCGGACACGTTCGCGACGGCCGACGCGGTCGTGGAGCAGTTCGACAAGCTGACCGGCACCCACGACCAGATGATCACCGCACGTCAGCAGGTGAAGTCGCTCGCGCCGATCCGGGAGCACCGCGTCGCCATCGACGCGGCGGGCGACCGGCTGGGCGTCATCGAGCAGCTGGGCACGTTCGAGGACCGGACGTCATCAGCTGCGCTGTGGCGGCACGACCGTCGGCTCGGGCTGCTGCGCGCGGTCGAGCAGGACCTGCAGGGGCAGCGCCAGCAGGCGAAGGGTCTCATCGTCGAGACCGCTGGCCGCATCGCCGCAGCGAAGTCCGAGCTTGCCGGCGTCAAGGAGACGCTGTGGGCGTCCGGCGGTGACCGGCTCGCCACGGCGCAGCGCGAGCTCACGGGGGTCGACGCCCGGCTGGCCGCCGTCGTGCGCGCGCGGAGCCGGCTCGACGAGACGCTGCACGAGGCCTTCGAGGCGGCGGTCACCACCGAGGCGGAGTTCACCGCGATGGTCGTCCGGGCGCGGGCGGCGCTGCAGGACGACCAGGCGAAGGCGGCGGCTCGTCAGGTGCTCTTCGACGCCATGTCCGAGAAGAAGGACGCGACGTCCGACCTGACCGGCCTGCGGGCCGAGCACACGGCGGTCCTGCGACGGCGCGACAACATCCCTGGGGAGCTCCACGCGGCACGCGCGTCGCTCGCGCGGGCAGCAGGACTCACCCCTGACGACCTCCCGTTCGTCGCCGAGCTGATCGAGGTGCGCACGGAGCACGAGCCCTGGCGGGAGGCCTTCAACCTCGCCCTGGGCGGGTTCGCGACCCGGATGCTGATCGACGTCGCCCACCTCGGTGCCTTCCGCAAGGCGATCGACGCGGTGCCGACGGCGCGTCGGATGCGGTTCGAGGGCGTCCCGACCGGTCTGCGTGACGACGTCGCTCTCGACGCCAAGACGCTGCCCGGCCGACTGGACTTCCGGAGCGGGCCGTTCTCGGGCTGGCTGCGCAGCGAGCTGGCCCGCAAGTTCGCCTACATCTGCGTCGACACCCCCGCCGAGCTCTCCCAGCACACGAAGGCGCTGACGCGTTCGGGGCAGGTGTCGGAGGGCACGCAGGGCGCCCACGGTGGGCGGGGTCAGGCGAACATCCTCGGCTTCACGAACACGCGTCGGCTGGCGCACCTCGAGCAGCAGATCGCGAGCGCGGAGCGTCGCGTCGACCTCGCCGAGGCCCAGGTGGTCGACGCCGAGCGGAGGCTGGACCGGCACGATGCCGAGGTCAGCGCGTTCCACACGCTCCGCGACGTGACCTGGGACCAGGTGGACGTCGCCTCCGTCGAGGCGGAGCAGGTCCGGTGGGGACAGCTGATCGACGACGTCCTGTCGGGCAACCCCGAGGTCACCCGGCTTCAGGACGCCTCAGCCACGCTCGAGTCGACGATCCAGGGGCTGTCGGAGGAGCTCGGCCGGACCAAGGCCGAGGCCGAGGCCCTGGAGTCCCGCTGGTCGTCGATCATCGACGAGGTCGACGGGGCGCAGCAGGCGCTCGACGACGCGCAGGCGGCCGGGACCACCGTCCTGCCGGACCAGCGCGCCTACCTCGAGGATCTGCTCGGCACGGCAGACGAGGCACCGGTCGGGCCCGGTTCGACAGGCGCCCTCGCGGCCTTCGACGGCGTCCTCGCACGGGCAGGCGACGCGCTGCGGGCGGACCGCCAGGCGGCGCAGCAGACCATCAGCACGGCGCGGGACGCGCTGCGCCGGACCTTCGAGACGTTCGTCGAGCGTTGGCCCGACCCGAACCTCGGCACCGACCCTGTCGCCTCCTACGCGGACTACGCGCGCATCCTCGACAACCTCGAGACGAGCGGCCTGCACGACATCGAGTCGGAGTGGCGCAAGAGCCTCCTGCGCCTGTCCGGCAACGACCTCGCCGATCTGCACAACGCGCTGAGCCGGTCGGTCCGGGAGATCAAGGAACGCATCCGGCCCGTCAACGACATCCTCGCCGACCTGCCCTTCGCCGACGACGAGCACCGGCTGCGGATCGACGCCCGCGACACCCAGTCGACCCTCGTGGCAAGGTTCCGCAAGGAGCTCCGTGACCTGCGCGAGCTCCTGTCCACCGAGGCCGACGACGCCGAGCGCGAGCGGCGCTACGCCCGGATGGCCAAGGTGATCGACCGCATCCGACGAACTGCCCCAGACTTCGCCGACCTGGTCGACGTCCGCCGACATGTCCGGCTCAGCGCCGAGAAGGTCGACCTCGACGGGGAGCACGTGGCGCTCTACGACCACATCGGCGAGAAGTCCGGCGGTGAGTCCCAGGAGCTCGTTGCATTCATCGTCGGAGCAGCCCTGCGCTACCAGCTCGGCGACGCCGGCGCCGAACGCCCCCGCTACGCCCCCGTGTTCCTCGACGAGGCCCTCATCAAGGCAGACGCGCGGTTCACGGGCCGTGCCATCGGCGCGTGGCGCGGGCTGGGCTTCCAGCTCGTCATCGGTGCGCCCAACGACAAGTTCGGCGCGCTCGAACCGCACGTCGACCTCAAGTACGTCGTGCTCAAGGACGCCACCGGGCGCTCACGGACCAAGCCGATCGCGGGGGTCGCCACGGACGAGCATCCGTGAGTTGCAGTCTCGTCGTGGCGCTGGCCGCGGGCCGCGGTGGCGCAGTGCAGGTCGTCAGAGTGCGGACGACCTCGACGTCGCGTAGGTCTGGTGGGTCGGCGAGGCGTCAGGTGAGCGGGGTCTGCGCCGTGGGCAGCAGTCGGCGCTCTGGTCGCGGTGGAGGGCGCACTCAGTCAGCCGGTGCCAGATCGCGGTGAGCAAGGCGAGCTCGACGGCGCGCGTCCCGTCTCGCCTGTCGCACAGCTAGTGCGCCGCGGGTACGACGAAGGCCCCTGCCTAGCGTTTCCGCAGGTCAGAGGCCTTCGATGAGGGGCTCCCTCGACTGGACTCGAACCAGTATCGGCAGTGTCGGACGCCACTGGACGTGATCTGCAGAAACGGCAGCTCACCTGCGGCGTTAGCAGCCAGTCTCGATGCACCGGGATGCACCGAGTACCCTCTCAGGAAGCCCTTATTGCACGGCTATTGCACGACACGCCGGGAGGTACCCGTGGCACGG